>NZ_JBHUUX010000035.1:11616-58609 GCF_042670845.1 Promicromonospora sp. NPDC057138
GTGCCCGGCCCCCGCCCCCCCGCCGCCCCCCCCCACCACCCGCTCGTGAGGAGTCCTCCATGGCCCGACCCTCGGTTACGCGCGCCTCGACCCGGACGGCGGCCGGTCTGCTCGCGGCGCTCGTGCTCGCGCTGTGGTGCGCGCCGCACGCGTCCGCGCACACCAAGCTCGAGTCGACGACGCCCGCCGCCGGCTCGACGTCCGACGGCCCGGTCGACGAGGTGGCGCTGCGGTTCACGCTCCCGGTGACCACGCTCGGCGACGGCATAGTCGTCGACGGCCCGGCGGGCACGGTCGCGGCCGACGTCGCCTCTGCCGAGGGCGGCCTCGTCCTCGTCGCGACGCCGGCCGAACCGCTGGCCGCCGGCGACTACACGGTGAGCTGGACCGCCGCCGCCCAGGACGGCCACCCCCTGGAGGGCTCCTTCGGCTTCACCGTCGCCGGGGCGGACGCCGCCCCGAGCGAACCCGCCGAGCCCGGCACCGGCGAAGCGCACACCGACGGGCCGCACGGCGCCCACGACATGGGCAACATGAACGGCATGGACCACGACGCCATGGCGATGGACAGCCCCGCCGCCAACGCCGCGCAGGCCGTCGCGCGGCTGGGCAGCGCGGCGGCCCTGTGGGGCGGGCTGGTCGCCGCCGGCGCTCTGCTGTTCGGCGGCCTCGTGCTGCGCGGAGAGGACCGGGAGGACGTCCCGGTCGTGCTCCGGTCGGTCCGCTGGATGGGCCTGCTGATCCTGGTCGGCCTCGCCGTCCACGTCTCGGCCGGATCCGTGCACATGGCGGACGGCGACCTCGCCGCCGCCGTCTCGCCCCCCTCGATCGCGAGCTCGCTCAGCGCCACCACACGCTGGGCCCTGGGCCTGCAGGCCGCGGGCGCGGCGGCGATCGCGCTGGGCGCCCGGCGCACGCTGCCGGGCTCGTGGCCCGCGATCCTCGGGAGCGTGCTCGTCGCCGCCGGGCACGTGCTGGGCGGCCACAGCAACACCGCCGAGCCGCGCTGGCTCGTCGTGAGCGCCGACGTCGCCCACCTCGCGGCCGCCGCCACGTGGGTGGGCGGCGTCGTCGCGACGGGGATCGTGCTGCACAGCCGACGCCGCGACGGGCGCGCGCTCGACGCGGCGCTGATCGGCGCCCGCTTCTCCGTCGTCGCGGCCGTGTCCGTCGCCGTGGTGGGCGCCGCCGGGGTGGTGCTGGCGGTCGAGATCGTCGACCGCCCCGCACAGCTCTGGGAGAGCACGTGGGGGCTCCTCCTGCTCGCCAAGATCGGCGTCGTCGCGGTGGTCGGGGCGGTCGGGACGTACAACCACTTCCGCGTGGTCCCCCGGCTCGAGTCGCGACGGTTCCGGAGGCGCAGCGCCCGCACGGCGGGCCATCTGCTGCGGCGCAGCACCACCCGCGAGACGTCGCTGATGGCGGTGATCGTGCTGATCACTGCCTGGCTCGTCGCCGCGTCCGTCGAGGACTGAGCGCTCGCGCGGACACGGCCGCCACCCGGGCCGACATGGCACCGGCGCCTTCGCTAACATCGAAAGAGATGTTGTCGTCCCGTGAGGTGGCAATGCTGGGGAATCATTATGTGGAGACGTTTCATCAACTGACCATTGAGGCCAACGGCGCCGGCCTGATGCGCCGTCGATACGGCTTCTACTGGACGATGCTGCTGTCCTGGACGCTGGCCACGGCAGCGATCCTCGTCGGCGTGGCCGTGCTGGGCGACACCTGGTTCCAGCTCGTCCTGGCGGCCCTGCTCGGCCTGGCGATGGCGCAGCTCGCGTTCCTGGGGCACGAGGCGGCCCACCAGCAGATCTTCGTCTCGCGGGGCTGGAACGAGTGGGTGGCCCGCGTCCTCGTCGGGCTGCTCAACGGAATGAGCTATGGCTGGTGGGTGGACAAGCACAACCGCCATCACGCGAACCCGAACAAGGAGCGGAAGGATCCCGACGTCAGGGCCGGGGTGCTGTCCCTCACGCCGGACGTCACCGACCAGCGCACCGGCCTGGCCGCGAGGCTCGCCCGGTACCAGGGCTTCTACTTCCTGCCGCTGCTGTTCTTCGAGGGGTTCTCCCTGCACGTCAGCTCGTTCAGGACCATCCTCACCCGCAAGGACGTCGCGCACCGGTGGACCGAGATCCTCTTCGTCGGAATCCGGGTCCTCGGCTACCTCGCCTTCCTGTTCGTCGTTCTGCCGCCGGGAATGGCGGTCGCCTTCGCGGCCGTGCAGATCGCCGTGTTCGGGTTCCTGCTGGGCGGTGCGTTCTCCCCCAACCACATCGGGATGCCCACCGTCCCGCACGACGCCAAGATCGACTTCCTGCGCCGGCAGGTCCACATGTCGCGCAACGTCCGGGGCGGGCCGCTGGTGCACTTCTTCATGGGCGGCCTGGAGTACCAGGTGGAGCATCACCTGTTCCCGATGACGCCCCGGCCGAACCTGCCCGCGCTGCGGCGCGTGGTCCGCAGGTACTGCGCCGAGAACGACATCCCCTACACGGAGACGTCGTTCGGCGCGGCGTTCCGGACGGTCATCGCCTACCTGAACCAGGTCGGCCTGAGGCACCGCGACCCGTACACCTGCCCGCTGGTCCGCCGGTACCGCGGCTGAAGCATGGAGGACGCACGTCGATGAGGGTCACCATCAACCCGACCACCTGTGTCGCGTCGGGCAACTGCAGCCGCACGGCTCCGCACGTGTTCGCGAACCTGTACGACGACGACGGTTTCGTCAGCGTGCTCGACGAGAACCCGCCCGAGGCGGAGTGGCCCGCCGTCCGCGAGGCGGAGACCCTGTGCCCGTCAGCCACGATCCGCATCGAGGAGGACGCCGCCGGCGATTCTCCGGCCGCCGCGCCGGGCTGAGCACGGTGCTGGTTGACTGTGCGACATGACGCGGATGCGGCAGGTGAGCCGGGTGCTGGACAGCCCGCCCGGGGTACGGATCGGCGTGGCCCTGCTGGTCGGCGCGCTGCTGGGCTGGCCGCTCTCGTGGGACTCCGCGGCGGCGGCCGGGCTGGGCGGCTGGGCGGGTGCGGGGCTCGTGTTCGTGTTCTGGACCGTGCTGGTGATCGTCCCCATGGATCCCGAGGAGACCAGTGAGCACGCGGTGCGCGAGGAGCCGACGCGCGGCGTCGCGAGCCTGATCGTGCTGCTCGCCGCCCTGGCCAGCCTGGCAGGCGTCGCGGTCGCGCTCGTCGGGGGCGTGCTGGGCAACGGCGACATCACGATCGCCGCCGTCCTCGCCGCGGTGATCGTCTCCTGGGCCTGCGTGCACACCGTGTTCGCGCTGCACTACGCCCGCGCCTACTACACGGCCCCGGCCGGCGGGATCGACTTCCACCAGACCGAGCCGCCCCGGTACACCGACTTCACGTACCTGGCGATCACCGTCGGGATGAGCTTCGCCGTCTCGGACACGGACCTGGGCTCGTCCGCCATGCGCAGGCTCGCCCAGCTGCACGCCCTGCTCGCCTACCTGTTCGGCACGGTGGTCGTGGCTCTGCTGATCAACCTGGTCGCGGGGCTGGCGAACACCTGAGCGGCTACGCGACGGCGACCCGGAGCCCCCGCACCACCGCGGCCGCCGCCTCCCGGCCCGCGCGGTTGGCGCCGACCGTCGACTGCGACGGCCCGAACCCGATCAGATGGACGCGCGGCTCGGTCGCTGCCCGCGTGCCGTTCATCGCGACGCCGCCCAGCTCGTTCCGCAGGTGCAGCGGGTCGAGGTGTGCGAGGTCGGCCTTGAAGCCGGTGGCCCACAGGATCGTGTCGACCGGCGTGAACGAACCGTCCGCCTCGCGCACGCCCATGGGCTCGATGGCCCTGAACATCGGCCGGCGCTCCAGCGCGCCGCGCTCCTTGGCCGCGAGCGCGTAGGGCGTCCAGGCCAGCCCCGTGTACGACACGACGCTGCCGGTGGGCCGGCCCGCTGCGACGTCGGCCATGACCTTGGCGATGGTCTCGCGGCCGGCGGTCTCGGGCTGGAACCCGTCCTCGCGGAAGACGGGCTCCCGGCGGGTGTACCAGCGGGTGGTCGCCACGCGGGAGATCTCCTCCAGGAGCTGGAGCGCGGAGATCCCGCCGCCGACGATCGCCACGCGCTGCCCCGCGAAGTCCTCCGCCCGGACGTAGTCGCGGGTGTGGAGCTGACGCCCGACGAAGGTCTCCTGCCCCGGGTAGTGCGGCAGCACGGGGTTGGTCCACGTGCCGGTCGCGTTGATGACGGCCCGCGCGGCCCAGGAGCCGCGGTCGCTCGTCACGACGAGGTCGCCGTCCGGGTCGTCGTCGGCGCGGCGCACCGCGACCACGTGGACGGGGCGCAGGATCGGCAGCGCGAACGTCCGCTCGTAGCCCGCGAAGTAGCGCGGGACGGCGGCGCGGCTGGCCTCGGTGGCGTCGACGGCGGTCTGGGCCAGGCCGGGGAGGTCGAAGATGCCGTTGACGGTCGCCATCCGCAGCGACTCCCAGCGGTGCTGCCAGGCGCCGCCCGGCGCCGGGTTCGCGTCCAGCACGACGGAGGTGCGTTCGGCGTCCGGCTGCTCGACGGCGCTCACGAAACCCCTGCGCTGCAGGTGGTACGCCGCCGACAGGCCCGCCTGCCCGGCCCCGATCACGACCACCGTCGCCCGGCGCAGCTCCTCGTTCACACCGGGGACAACACCTGCGCACCACGGATGTTCCCGAAGGTCGGTCGAATCGATTTTTCTGCCGGCCGCCGCCGTGCGTACGCTCGTGCGCATGTCGTTCCCCACGGGCTCCGGCCCGCAGCCCGCCGACCGGCCGGCCTGCGCGCCGGCCTCCTGGTCGTGCTCCTGGCCGGGGTCCTCCAGAACCGCCGCGCCACCCGTTGAGTGCTCGGGCCCGCTGAGCGCTCAGGCGCTGCCGGCGATCCGGAAGCGCAGACCCAGATGATCGACCGTGGCCGGCAGCGGGTCGCGCGCCAGGTAGCGGCCGCGCTCGACCCGCAGGTCACGCGCGGCCAGGCGCGCGAGCAGGTGGGAGGTGACGAGCAGGACGACGTTGCGCCCGGGACATGCGACCGGCCCGCCGCTGAACGGGACCAGCCCCCAGTCGGCGTCGTTGCGGCCGTCCAGCCACGCCTCGGGGACGAACGCGTCGGCATGCTCCAGGCGCTCCCGGTCGCGGTGGAAGAACGAGCTCACGATCACAAACCCGGTTCCGGTCGGCAAGGCCCGCTCCCCCCAGGGCGTGGGTCCGGTCGAGTCCCGCAGCACGGCGAACGTCGTCGGCCACAGGCGTACGGACTCCAGCACACAGGCCCGCGCGTAGGGCAGGAGGGCCGGGCCCCGGCCCGCCGTCTGCCAGGGTGACGGGCCGGCCGGGCCCGCCTCCGCGAGCAGCCGTTCGCGCACCTCGGGGCGCGACGCGACCACGGCGAGCGCACGCAGCGTCACCGCGCTGGCGGCGTCGAACGCGAACAGCCAGTGCGGCACCTGGCCCACCGCAGTGGCCGGTCCGCAGTCATGGGCCGCGGCGGCGAGCGATCCCGGCTCAGGAGCCAGCAGGTAGGACCCGATCCGGGCCTCCAGGTCCTCGCGCAGGGCCGGGCGCCTCGGGCGCAGCCACGACCAGTTCGCGTCCCGGCGCAGCGCCCCGAGGAGCTCTACGAGGTCGCGGTCCCTGCCGGCCTTCGGACCGAGCACCACCTCCAGCACGATGCCCCACCAGACGTCGGCGAAGCTCTCGGCGTCGAGCCGGCCGGTCGAGTCGAGCTGCCGGGTCAGCTCCACCACGCCGCGCTGCACGGCGTCGACGAACGCGGCGCCTTCGTCGTGCACGGCCTGGCCCATCTGCAGCGCGGTCTCGTTGAACGGCCTGCGGTGCCAGCGTTCGGCGGTGGACGAGATGAGTACGCCCTCGGGCTGGAAGTGCGCGAGGGCGCCGCGCTTCTCCTTCGTGGCGGGCGTGAACGGCTCGGGCGACTCCTCGAGCAGGCGGCGCACGTCGTCGGGCTCCGTGACCACGACGAGGCGCCGCGTCCCGAACCGCAGCACCAGCGGGGCCCCGCCGTGGCGCTCGCGGAGCCCGGTCAGGACGGCGCGGGCCGCGCGGTCGGTCTGGTGCCGCTCGGCCCAGGCCGTGACGCGCGGACGGCGGACGATCGCCCCCTGGGCGACCAGCGGGGCGAGCACCCTGCCCATGACGCGCGCGGACTCGGGGGCGGTCAGGTCGACCGGCGTCCGGGTCATCGCGTCTCCTCGTCGCACTCCCCCCTCGGTGGGGCCGACGGTGGGCGGCTTCACCGACACATCCACCATGCCTCGGCGGCTCACCGCTCGCATGCGGTGCCTAGCTGCCGCTCACCGGCCCGCCAGGCTCCGCCAGGACGTCCAGCCGAGCCAGCTGAAGGCTCAGGGCGCGCGCCGGCGCATCGACCTGGTTCTGCGTGCCGAAGCCACGCCCTCGCGCGGCCTCCGCCTTCTGCAGCTCCACCCGCATCGCGCGCCAGGCGTCCGCCGGGTAGTCGTGCCGGTCGAGCTGCTGCGCACGGACGATCGCGGCGTCGAGCAGGCCGGTGTCGATCGCGGCGCCGTCGGCCGTGAGGGTGTCGCTGAGCAGGTAGTGGTCGAAGTCCACGTGTCCACCCGCCTCCAGCGTGGAGTAGGCGAAGAGGCCGAACCGGTGGCCCATGAAATGGGACAGGGCGCCGTCGCGCCGGAGCGGGCCGACCGGCTCGCCGAGCGGTCCCCACCGCCGGCCGTCCAGGCTGTAGCGGAACTGCACCCAGCCCTGACCCGCTGTCGACACGAAGTCGGCGTCGACCTTGATGTGCACCTCGGTGGCGTCGGCCAGATCGACCTCGGTCCCGGGCACGAACGCCTCGACCGCCGCCTGGTCGATCGACGCGTCGAACGGCTGCAGGCGCCGCACCACGCCGAGCGTGTTCCTGCCGTCGACCCGCTTGACCGCGGCGTAGGCGAAGTCGCGGTTGTAGGCGGCCAGCCCAGCGACGTCGCCGTCGTTCATCCCGGACACGTCGAGCCGGGTCTCCGCGGACGACGTCGGACCGAACACCCGCTGGCTCAGCGTGTTCCGGGCCTCCTCGAACCAGGTCAGCGCGTCGCGGGCCGCGAGCTTCTCGTACACGTAGTCGCCGGTCACGACGTGGCCCGTCGTCAGGCGCAGCCAGCCGCGGCGGTCCGTGAGGGACCAGTAGCGGTTGTCCGGGGCGTGGTTCCACTGCCAGACCGGGTCCAGCCGGGAGCCGTTGAACGCTACGGCGGCCTCGCTCACGTGCTCCGAGCTGTCGTCGGGCGGTTCGGGGATGTCCCACTCCTCGTCCAGGTGAGCCAGGTGAGCGTCGTTGTCGAAGTCGTCGGAGGCGACGATGCTCTTCTGCCGCTCGAGCCGTTCCTGCGCCGGGCTCAGCCGGATGGGTTTGGCGAACGTGTCCCCGACCTCGACCACGCCGTCGTCGGCGAAGACCGGCCAGCCGTCGGTCCACTCGGCGGGGATGAGCGCGGGGATGCGCCCGACGGGGAAGGTGTCGCGGAAGAACATGCCGTGCCAGTCGGTGCCGCCGGCCTGGCGCGCGACCGGCACCAGGCTGCCCTGGGCGAACCCGTCCGAGTCCAGGACGACGCGGGCCTCGTAAGGGTTGCTGCCGTCGGCCGTGGCATGCCGGCCGAGCAGCTCGTCCGCGCGGAAGAGCACCACCTGACGCCCGCCACGGCCGAAGTGCCACGCGATGGTCGCGATGTAGTAGACGCCGTCGATCCGGTAGGCCTGGGCGCCCTCGAACAGGCCGCCTGTCCAGGAGGCACCGGGGTAGTCGTCCTGGTCCAGGATGTTCGGGAAGTCCTCGACGGCGCGGGTCAGGTCGTCGGAGAGCCGGACGGCGCCGATCGAGCCCGAGCCGTAGATCACGTACGGCGTGCCGCCGTCTCCGTCGTCGAAGAAGAGCGACGGGTCGTGCAGCCGGCGGCCCAGATCGGTCCGCGTCCAGGTCCCGCTCTCGATGTCGTCGGTGGAGTAGAGGTACGCGCCGCCCAGGTCGTTCGTGTTGAACAGCACGTAGAAGGTGCCGGCGTGGTACCGCAACGACGAGGCCCACTGGCCCTGCCCGTAGGAGCTGCGGCCGTTGCGCAGCGCGAACGCGTCGGCCAGGGTCGGCCGGCCGAAGACGTAGCTGACGATCTCCCAGCTGACCAGGTCGTACGACCGCATGATCGGTGCGCCCGGGCTCAGGTGCATGGTCGTGCTGATCATGTAATAGACGTCGCGCCCCTCGCCGCTCTCGGCGGCGGGGACGCGCTCGACGGCGACGTCGGGCACGTCGGCGCCGAACAACGGAACGTCGTAGGTGCCGTCGCGATTGTCGGCCGACGTGTACCCGCGAAGGTCAGGCGGCGGGGCGGCGCTCACGATGCCGGCCATGGCGCGGCTCCCTTGCACGAGTGCGGTCCGGGTCGGGCGACTTTAACGTTAAATGCCCGCGGCCGACAAGATCCGCCTGACCCGCACCGCCCTTCACTCAGTCGTTCGGCTCCGCCTCGGAGATGTCCGCCAGCGCCGACGTCGGATCCCGCTCGACGGCGAGGTCGCCGATCGAGACGATCCCCACGACCCTGTCGCCGTCGAGCACCGGAATCCGGCGGACGGCGGCGGCGCGCATCGCCTCGACCGCCGTCTCGACGGGGAGGCCGGGCCCGACCGTGACGATGTCCTCGCTCGCCACCTCGCCGACCATCGCCTCGAGTCCTAGACCCTCGGCCAGGCCGCGGACCACGAGGTCCCGGTCCGTGACGATCCCGATGGTCGTGTGCCCGGCCTGGACGACAAGCGCGCCCACGTCCTGCGCGGCCATCATCTGCGCCGCGGTCTGGAGCGTGTCGGACATGCCGATCGTGGACGGCGCAGGGGTCATCACATCGGCAACTGTCTGCTGGACCATGGAGCGCTCCTTCCCTCGGTGCGACTCCCCCGAGGTGGCTTGCCTCGGCAGGGCCGATGGCGACTGCCTCGCCGACACCTCCACCGTGCCGCGCCGGGGTGCCGCTCGCATCCTGTCGCGGGTTCCGCTCAGACCAGAGGCTTCTCGAAGAACACCTCCGCGTACGGGTTGTCCCGGCTGTACGGCTCGATCTCGCGGTAGCCGGCCCGCCCGTACATGGCGATCGCCTCGGTCAGGGCCCGGTTGGTGTCCAGCACGGCCCGCGCGTAGCCGAGCCGGCGCGCCTCGTCCTCCAGGCGCCGCAGGAGCCGCGCGCCCAGGCCCGCGCCCCGCCAGTCCGGCGCCACCCACATGCGCTTGATCTCGCCCGTCGAGTCGTCGAGGCGACGCACTCCGCCGCAGGCGACCGGGGCGCCGTCGCTGGTCGCCACCAGGAACGCGCCGCCCGGCGCGCGGAGCGCGTCGGCGCCGTCGTCCCGCGGCTCGGGCGCGAACCCGCCGGGGAAGCGCCGGCCGAGCTCGGCGTAGTACTCCCCCAGCGCCGTCCTGGCCGCGTCGCTCACGGGGTCCACCACGCGCAGGTGCACGGTCGCCGCACGGATCAGCAGGTCAGCGGTGCCGAGCGCCTCGTCCAGCCGGGCGCGCTGCCGCTCGGTGAGCGGTTCGAGCAGCCCGCGCGCCTTGCGTTCGGAGCGCTCGTCCAGCTCGCGGTAGGCGGTCTGTCCGACGGCGGTGAGCGTCACGAGCCGACGGCGCCGGTCGGCCGGGTCGGGACGCACGTCGACGAGCCCGTCGTCGGCCAGCCGGGACAGGAGCCGGGTGAGGTAGCCCGAGTCGAGGTCGAGCCGCTCTCGCAGGTCCCGCACCGCGGCGCCGTCGGGCCCTACCTCGAAGAGGAGGCGCGACGCACCGAGCGGCCGGCCGGTGCCGAGAAACGACTCGTCCAGCGCACCGATGCGCTGGGTGTAGCTGCGGTTGAAGCGGCGGACCGTGTCGACGAGGGTCATATCTCTGACTTTAGTCAGAGATCCTTCGGAGCGGTAGTTCCGACTTCGGCATGTGATGTGGGGCAACGGGTCAGTCGTCGCTCTCACTTCCCGTAAACGGACGCCCCCGTCCGTTAGCGTCGCCACGGTTGAGCAATCCTGATGACGCAACGGAGATCAATGATGCGAGCAGTGACGATCGAGCGGTTCGGCGACCCGAGCGGCATGGTGGTGACCGACGTCCCCGTGCCGAACCCCGGGCCCGGTCAGCTGGTGATCGAGACCGAGGCGATGGGTGTGGGCGGCGTCGATGCGGTGATCCGTCGCGGGACGATCAGCGGATACGGCTTCACGACCGGGCTGATCCCCGGCAGCGAGGTCGCCGGCACCGTGACGGCAGTCGGCGCGGACGTCGACCACTCATGGACAGGGCGCCGGGTATGGGCGTTCACGCGCACCGGCGGGTACGCCGAGCAGGCGCTCGCGCAGGTGGGCGACGTCGTCGCGCTGACCGACGGGCTGTCGTCGATCGACGCGGTGACGTTCGGGAGCTCGGCCCCCGTCGCTCACTTCGCCCTGGCCCACGCGCACTTCACGTCGGCGGAGTCGGTGCTCGTGCGCGGCGCCGCGGGGAGCATCGGCATCGCGGCCGTGGAGCTCGCGACCCGTGGCGGCGCCAGCGCGGTTGGGGTGACGACGTCGTCGGTCCAGCGCGGCGACAGGCTCCGTGACCTCGGGGCGACCCACGTGCTCGACCGCGCCGGCAGCGGTGACCCGGACGCCCCGGCGTCCTTTGACGTGATCATCGACATCGTCGGCGGACCGGATACCTCCGAGTTCATCGACCGGCTCGCGCCGAACGGGCGCCTGGTCGTTGTCGGTGCGGTCGCCGGGATGCCGCCCGCCGATTTCGGCAAGCGGCTCATCAGCGCCTTCCAGCAGTCTCGCTCCGTCGCGACGTTCAGCCTCGACACCATTCCCACGCCGGCCAGAGACGCCGTCCGGGCCGAACTGTTCGCCGCCGCGGGGCGTGGTGAGCTGCACGCGGTCGTGCACGACATCCTGCCGCTGGGCCAGGCCGCCGAAGCACACCGTCAGATGGACGCCGGGACGGTGTTCGGGCGGATCGTGCTCGTGCCTTGACCGTGTGCCGGGCCCCGAGGGTGGGTGATGTCTGGCCCGGACCAGCGAAGTACGTCAGGCGGACCTACTCTGCAAAGAGGTAGACCGTGTGGAGGGCACATGACGCACTCACTCAGCGGGGACGTGCTCATGGACCGCGCCGGCTCACCAGGCCGGCTCCACGGTCCCCTGGCGACGGTTTACCGGGCGAAGCTGCGCCCCGCCGTCAACCCCGAGTATCTCGTACGGCGCCTCCGGCTCATCGAGCTGCTGGACACGATGGTCAAGGCGCCGCTCACGCTCGTCGCCGCGCCCGCCGGCTCGGGCAAGACAGCACTGCTCAGGGACTGGGTCACCTGGACGGAGCTGCCCCACGCGTGGCTGACCGTCGACGAGTCGGACCGGGACCCCGCCCAGCTGTGGCTGAGCATCCTCGCCGCGCTCGACGGGATCGCCCCGGGGTGTGCCGAGCCCGTCGGCGACCTGATCCGACGGCGACAGCCGCTGGTCGACGCCCTGGGGTCCCTGCTCGACGACCTCGAGTCCCGGCCGTACGACCCGCGCGTCCTCGTGATCGACGACCTCGAGGTGGTCGGGGAGGCCGCGGAGACCGCGCAGCTGGCCACGTTCGTCCAGCGCCTCCCCCGCTGGCTGCACCTCGTCATGGCAAGCCGACACGTACCGTGGCTCCCGGTCGACCGGCTCCGGGCCCGCGGGACGCTCCGCGAGGTCCGCTTTCCCGAGCTGCGGTTCTCGTTCGACGAGGCGACCGAGATGCTGTCCCGCCTGGCCCCGGCGCTACCAGCGCGACAGGTCGCCAGGGCCGCACGGCACGCGGATGGCTGGGCCGCCAGCATCCAGCTGGCCGCACTGGCGGCGCGGTCCGCGGACGCCCGGGCACCTCGCGACGCCCCGCGGCACGGCGACGCCGGACGGAGCCTCCGCGACTACGTCTGGCACGAGGTGCTGAGCGGCGAGCCCGCCGACATCGTGGACGTCCTGGTCTCGGTGTCCGTCGTGGACCGGGCCGAGCCGGGCCTCGCGCGCACCCTGGCCGGCCGCGCCGACGCCCCCGAGCTGCTCGAGCTGGCCGAGGAACGCGGGCTGTTCGCCACCCGCGTGGATCCGTCGGGGGCCTACGAGACACACGCCCTGGTCCGGGAAGCCCTGCTGGCCGAGCTGCGCCGCCGGGATCCGGGGCACGTGACCGAGCTCCACCGGCGTGCCGCCCGCTGGTACGAGAGCGCGGGGCAACCGGTCGCCGCGATCGAGCACCTGCTGCACGCGGGCGAGGACCGTGCTGCGCTGCGGTTGCTGGCCTCGTGCGTCCCGCAGCTCTACGACGGCGGGCGCGACGCCACGGTCCGGCGCATTCTCGCCGCGATCCCCCTGAACGCCTCCACCGGCGACGCCGCCGCGACGGTCGACCTCGCCTGGTGTCAGCTCTTCACCGACCGGAGCGCCTTCGTCCAGACCATGGACACCCTGGCAGACCTGGCCGACACGGCGGCCGAGCTCGAGCCGTGGCTGCTCGCGCGGCTCGAGATGCTGCGCGCGGTCTCGGCGACCATCTCCGGCGACTGGAGCGCGGGGGCCCGGTCGGCCCGGTCGGCTCTCTCCACGATCGGCGACCAGTGGTCGACCGATCCCCTGTGCGGGTTCGGATGGAACGTGCTGGCCCGCGAGATCGCACTCACCGAGCGGTGGGACGATGCCGGTCCTGAGGTACGCGAGGCGGCCCGCTCGCTCAGTGCCGCGCCCGAACGACGGATCGCCTTCGAGGCCACCCGGGCCTTGGGGACGGCACTGGCGGGGCGCCCGGTCGATGCCCTGCGCCTGGTGCACAGCACCCTGCAGGCCTCCGAGGCGGCGCACCTGACGACGGCGCGGACCGAGCTCATGGCCGCCGAGGCGCTCGCCAACCGCGAGATCGGCGAGCAGTCGGCCGCGCTCCCCCTCCTGTCGCGCCTGATCGAGACGTCGTGCGAGCCCGTTCCGCACTGCCGGCTGCTCGCGCACCTGGAGCTGGCCCAGTCGTCTGTCGACGCCGGAGACACCAAAGCCGCCGATCGGGCGTTCGGTGATGCCATCGAGATCACGGACACCGAGCTCAGTGGTCGTGGCAGTCGCACCCTGCTGGCCCGCACCGGCACCCTCCTGGCCCTGGCCGACAGCCGACCGGACGACGCCCGGCGGTGGGCGGCCGAGATCGACGACCCGTTCTGGGGCGGCGTCGAGACCGCACAGGTGCTCGTCGCCGATGGTGACGTCGAGGGAGCACGCGCCCTGCTGCACGAGGCCACCCCGCGCTGCGTGCGGCACCACGTGATCCTCGGCCTGCTGGTGAGCCGCACGACCCCCGATGCGGACGAGGCCGAGGGAGCGCTCCTGCACGCCGTGCGGCTCGCCTCCACGCACGGCCTCGTGCAGACCCTGGCGTCCCAGGGCACCGAGACCCTGGAGTCGATCGAAGGACTGGCCTGGCAGGTGTCGAAGGACTGGCTGGACCGGCTCCGCCGCCTCCCGCTCTCCGGAGCGCCCCCCTGCCGGACTCCCCCTGTCGAGCTCGTCGAGTCCCTCACCGACCGGCAGCTGGGGATCCTGCGGATGCTACCGAGCCGGCTCACCCTGCGGGAGGTCGCCGACGAGCTGTTCATCTCGGTGAACACGCTCAAGTTCCACCTCAAGGTGATCTACCGCAAGCTGGGCTGCGGATCGCGGGCGGAGGCGGCCGACATGGCCCGGGCCCTGATGAGCCAGCGCCGCAACGGCCGCCCGTCGAACGGCTGGCGCCGATGAGCCCGGCCCGGGCGTGGGAGGAACCGGGACCATGACACCGGACGCCGTGAAGCATCACCCCTCGTCGTGCGCAGCGTCGCCGGCCGTCCGTTCGCTCTCCGGTACCGTCAGCGCGGCGAGCGCGGACCGGGTCTTCGTCTCCTGCGGGGCACCCAGGTCGAGCCCTTTCCCTGCGAGCAGCGCCTTCGTCTCCGCGGCGGCCTGGAACGCCTCTTCGGGGGGTGCCTTCGTGGACAGCTCGAGGATCCGGGAGCCGTCCGGCAGCACCCATAGCTCTGCGACCATGCGTCGCCGGTACCCCTTCACCCGGAACCGGGTCTTGAGCAGGTTGATCGGGCCGAGGACGACGAGGTCGTCAGGTCCGACGCCGTCCGGCAAACGCTCGTCCAGCAGCGTCCGCTGGTCGTCGTCGAGCAGGCCGCGGACGCCGCGGGTGCCGATCATCAGCTTGCGCACCAGGCGATCGGGAGCCTCGACGGTCAGCGAGCAGGAGCAGGTGTAGCCGGCCGGTGACGCGTCGAGCTCGACCTTGAACCCCTGGTGGTCGCGGAAACCCTTGGGGACCTCGGCCGGCATCGCCGGCCGGAGCTTGACCGCCAGGTCGCCGGGTTTGTGCTGGGTCCGCCGGGCGCGCAGCACCACCCCGGCCGACGAGAGCCGCAGGTCTGGGGTGTCGACGAACACGACCTGGCGCAGGACCGCGTCCAGCGGGTCAATGCCCAGCAGCCGCACGGCGGAGCGCTGGAAGTCGTCGGGGACGGTGAGCTTGAGCTCGACCGAGTCCACGTCGGGCAGGATCGCGAGCATGCCGGCGAGCTGCTCAGCGTCGTAGGTCGGGATGGCGGACATGGCGGGCATGGTGGCCTCCGGGAGTCGGTCTCTCGATCATGCCCCGGGGCCGGGTGGCTCGGGTCCACCCGTGTCCGGGTGGGTCGCAACCACCCCCGGCGCTGCCAGTCTGGGAGCGAGACCGTGTATCCCGCCCACCACCGCAGGAGGCCCCGATGACCGACCTCGACGTCGGCCCCATCGACTACCTAGCCCTCGAGTTCCCGGGCGGCAGGCTGCAGGGCAAGGGCCTCGCGGCGCTGATCGACCTCGTGGAACGCGGGATCATCCGGATCCTCGACCTCAGGGTCGCGATGCGAACCGAGGCCGGCGACACCGTGGGCGTCGCGCTCACCGATCTCGACAACGACGGCGAGCTGGACCTCGCCGTATTCGAGGGCGCGGTGTCCGGGCTGCTCGACGACGACGACCTCGACGCGACTGCCGCCTTGGCGGCCCCGGGCAACGCGGTCGGCATCATCGTGTACGAGAACACTTGGGCCGGCCCGTTCGTGACGGCGATGCGGGATGTCGGAGCGCAGGTGATCGCCGGCGGCCGGATCCCGGTCACGGACGTGATCGCGGTCCTCGACGCCCTGGAGGCCGAGCAACTGGCCGGGGACACGCAGCAGACGGAAAGGACGACGTGATGGGACTCCTCCGAGGCGTGGCACGCACCGCGGTCGTCGCGGGCACCGCCACCGCGGTGTCGAACCGGGTCTCCCGGCGGCAGGCCAACCGCTGGGCCGCGCAGGACCCCTACGCGCAGCAGGACTATGCGCCACCTCCACCGCAACCAGCCGCGCCGCCGGCTCCTGCCCCGTCGGCGACCGACGACATGTACGCCCAGCTCGAACGGCTCGGTCGCCTGCGGGACGACGGCGTGCTCACCGACGCCGAGTTCAGCGCGCAGAAGGCAAAGCTCCTCGCCGGCTGACGCGACCCAGCATCCTTGCGCCGAAGAGGCGCCCTGCCGCTCCGTGCTCGTGCCGTAGCGCTTGACCATGTGCCAGGAACATGGTTTGGACTGCTGTCATGGAACACGTGACAGACGTCGGTCCGAAGACCGCCCAGCCTGTACGGCCAGGCTGGCCCGAGATGCTGGTCGGAATCATCGCAATGGCGGCGGTCGGGTTCGGGCTCCCGATCGCCGTCTCGGGTCAGTTCGACCTGACCAGCCCCTTGGGTGGTGCCCTCCTGGCGTGCCTCTCGGGTGTCGCAGGGCTCGCCGGATTCGTTGCCGCCGCAGCGCTACGACGGCGCTCGTGGCAGTCGTTCGGCATCCGCCGGACCACTACCCGCTGGCTGTGGCTGGGCGTCGCGGGCGGGGTCGTCGCTCTGCTGGCCAAGGGCCTGCTGACGCCGCTGTTCGTGGCGCTGACCGATGCCCCGACCGACACCCAGGCCGGCTACGCGGCAGGGGCGAGCAGCGGGCCGTGGCTTCTGGTGCTCACAGCGATCGGGCTGGTGGTGCTGACGCCGATCGGCGAGGAGTTCCTCTTCCGCGGCGTCGTGACCACAGGGCTGCTCAGGTACGGGCCGGTGATCGCGACGCTGGGCAGCTCTGTGATCTTCGCGCTCCTCCACGGGATCAACGTCGTGCTGCCCGCGGCCCTGATCGTCGGCATCATCACCGCCGAGCTGCGCCGACGCAGCGATTCGGTGTGGCCGGGCGTGGTGGTGCACGCCTTCAACAACTCGATCACGGTGATCGCGTACGCGCTGGTGCCGGGCATCGTGTAGCCGGGCATGCTGATGGCCGCCGCGAGGGTCGGCTCGCGGCGGTCGCCGGGTCAGCGGGTATGTGCTCCGGGTGGATGGGCCCAGGAGAGGTCGGCCGGGCGGGTGTGCCGGGGTGGCCGGCGTCCGGGGCCGGTGTTCCGGGGTGGCCGGTAGGCGATCGCGCCCCGGTCACGGCCGGTGTGGCAGCCGATCGAGTACCGGCTGCGGGGGATGCGTCCGGGCGGTGGGCCGGACACACCGACGGCCGGGGTCCAGGCCGGCGCGGGCTGCCCGGCACCATCTGGGACCTCGTCCCTCACCGGGTCCGGCTCCCTCACCGGAACCGGTTCACTGACCAGGTCCGGTCCCCGCACCAGACCGGATGACTGGGATCCGGTCGACGCGTAGACGCCCGCGGTCGGCGTGACCGGCACCGGTGGTGTGGGCGCGACGGACACCGACGTGTGCCCCGTGGGCATGGTCGTCTCCACCGCGTGCCGGCCATCGACCTCGGCGACCTTCTGCGACCACCCCGGTGCCTGCTTCGCGTGATTACACCTGACACACAGCCCTTGCCCGTTGACCAGGCTGGTCGCACCACCCTCAGCGTGCGGGACCACATGGTCGAGGTGGCGGATCGGGGCGTCGCACCACGACGTGCCGCAGATGCCCTGCCCCCTCGCCCGCAACAGCTGCGCCAGGCCCTGGGGGTGGAACCGGGACGTCGACGTCGTCGCCAACAGGCGACCACGCGGGTCGACGTAGATCGCACGGAGCCACGCGGCGTCGGCGTCGAGCCCGTGCGCGACCAGGTTCCGTACCAACGGCCCCGGAACCGTCCCTGCACCGGCAGCGGCGCCCTCGAGCACGACAGCGGGCTGGTCACCACCAGCGAGCAGCGTCTGGTCCGAGACCAGCAGGTTGATCGTCACCGGGACATCGTCGGCGTGGCCGGGGTCCCTGCCCGTGACCCGCTCGATCAAGGTGTCGGCCATGATCTGCCCGGCACCCCGCTCGTCACCCGCGGCCTTCGTGGCGTCGGCGTGCGCCTTCAGCTGGGCGTAGGCCTGCACGCCCTGCCGCATCGGGACCAGCGCAGTCAGGTACACCATCAGGTCCGGAGCCGGACGCACCGAGACACACCGCTCCGACACCGCCTTTGCGTTCCGCTTCACACACGCATGCACATCCAACTGCGCGGCGAGCTCCTTGACCCGCGCGACCAACCGCTTGGTCCCCATCCGAACCAACGCCGCTCGCCCGGCCGGCCCGCAGATCTCCTCATCGATCCGGGCCCGATCCTCCGCCGAGAGGTGCGACGTCTCGCGCACCATCAGCGTCGCCCGCCACGCCGAGAGCACCCCGGTGCGCAGGGCGTCGAAGGTGTGTGGCATCCCGGTGACCCATACCCGGGCCGTGCCCAGGAACACCGCCCCCGCATGCGGGCTGGCCTGCATCGCGGAACCGACTTGACTCGGCACACCACGACCCCGCCGCTCAGCCCGAATACTCTGCCGGGCCTCGTCCGCCTTCGTGGCCTCCTCCAACGCCACGACAAGCCGGCCCTGGGTCGCGGTCACGGTGTTCTTCACCGCCTCCAGCTCACCCAACAGATCCACCCACTCCGACTGCACCTGCCTCGACACCGACGACGCAGTGTCAGAAGCACCCGGCAAGATCATGGCCGCCAGCAGCTCACGCATCACCCGAACACCGGCCGCGTCGGTGGTCACGCCGTCGAACGGCACGGACGGGGCAGGCCCGTCGGCCGTTCGGGGTGGTGTCTCACCGGTTCGCGTCATGACACCAACCTATCGCACACACGTTCGCATCGCCCGCGAGAACGGCCTCATCTGCCAGGAGCAGAACCCGCGGCAAGCGCCGGCGATGCGACCGACTAACCAACCAACCAGTTCAACCGACAGGCACACGGCCCCCGCGCCGACGTCGGCCTACAACCGCAGCGCCTCCTCTGGCACCACGGCCCGCCGCGCGGCCTCGGCCACGATCAGGTCGGCGGTCTCCTCGGGCGTCTGGTCCCCGGAGTCGAGCCACCATCCGACGGCGCCCAGCTCCCGCCGCTGGTTCCGCGCCAAGGGAGCGAAGTCGTAGTCCACCTGGGTCTCGGGCGCCCGCGTCGCATTCCGCTGCCGCGCGACCTCCAAGGGCGGGCACAGCATGACCAGCATCAGCGGCCGCGCCCGCAACCGCCCGGCGATGAAGCGCAGCTCATCCCGCGTCTCGACGACGGAGTCCGCGACCGGCGTGAACCCGGCCTCGGCGAAGTTGTCCGCCACCGAGCACAGGTTCACCATCCGGAGCCGCAGCTGATGCTGCCCGTCGGGTCCGGGATTCCAGCGCCCGTCCTCGTCGAGCATGTTCGCCCCGCCGCTGACGAGCATGATCCCGAACACGTCCCCGTCGACCTGCGCGGCCCGCGGCAGCCGCTCGGCCACCAGTCGCGACACCGTCGTCTTCCCAGCGCCGGGCGTGCCCGTGATCAGCAGACAGCCGGCCAGCGTTTCCCGAACAGTCACCCTGCCACCCTCGCATCAGGCGGCAAGCCTTTAACCGGGACGCGAAGCCCCCATAGTTCCGGACGTGGATCGTCCGGAACGGGTTCTACGGTGGAGTCGCAGAACCGATCGCGGAGGAGAACCCGATGTCGTACACCAGCCGACCGCTCGACGCCTCGACGTGGGACGCCTTCGCCGAGCTGATGGAACGCAACAACGGCGTCTTCGGCGGATGCTGGTGCATCGGCTTCCATCCCGAGGGCGGTCAGCGCGGGCTGGACCATCGTGCCGCGAAGGAGGACCGCGTACGAACGGGCCGAGCCCATGCCGCCCTGGTCTTCGACGACGACGGCGAGGCACAGGGCTGGTGCCAGTACGGCAGCCCGGCCGAGCTCACGCGCATCAAGCACCGGGTCCAGTACGCGAAGGACGCGCCGCCCGTGCCGGACTGGCGCATCACGTGCTTCTACGTCGATACCAAGCACCGCGGCCAGGGCATCGCACGGGTCGGCCTCGAGGGAGCGCTCGACCAGATCGCCCGGGCTGGCGGCGGCCTCGTCGAGGCGATCCCCGAGGTGACGACCGGCCGCACGGCACACGGACGATTCCTGTACAGCGCGACCGTCGAGCTCTTCGAGCAGCTCGGCTTCAGCCGCGTCCGCCAGGTCGGCAAGCACGCATGGATCGTCGGCCGGACCGTGGACCCGGCCTGACCAGCTCACCCGCCCGCGAGCTCCAGCACCCATCGCGCTCCACCATCGCGACGTCGAGGAACGTCCCGTCCTGCAACGCGACGCCACGCTCACCTGGGCGGTCAGCGGCCCGACGGCGACCTCGGTCGGCCGGTCGATCGGCCGCGGGACGAGGGGGTCGAACGTGGAGCTCATGGTGCCTCTCTCGAGTTCTCGACCGGTAGCGTCCGGGCCAGCGCGGCGACGGCGGAGGCAGCCGGCACGGCGTCCTGCGCGCCCGGCCGGGTGACGGCGAGCGCACCGGCAGCCCCGGCCAGGCGGGCGGCGTCGGCGAGGCCGGTGCCGCGGGCGAGTGCCGCCACGAGTACGCCGCAGTACGTGTCGCCGGCGCCTGTGGTGTCGACCACCGTGACCTGCGCCGCGGGCACGCGGACGGCCGGCACGTCGCGCCGGACCACGAGGCTCCCCCTGCCGCCGAGAGTGACGACGACGGCGGGCACGTGCCCGAGCAGCGCGTCGGCGAGCCCCTCGGGCGTCACGGTGCCAGCGGCAGCAACGGCCAGGATGGGCCAGCCCGCTCCCGGTGTAAGCACGCGAGCCAGGCCCGTGACCAGGTCGGCGGCCTCGTGCTCGTTGACCACGAGCACGTCGACCTGGTCCCACAGCTCGTCGGGCAGCTCACGCGACGGCGCCGCGTTGAGCACGAACAGCGCACCCTCCCGGCGCGCCCGGGCGGCCGCGAGCACGGTGTCGAGCGGGATCTCGAGCTGCGCCAGGACGACGTCGGCTGCGGCGATCCGCTCCGCCTGCGCCGCGCCGACGCGCACGTGCGAGTTGGCGCCGGGCGCCACGACTATCGTGTTCTCGCCGTCGGGCGAGACGGTGATCAGCGCGGTGCCGGTCGGCACGTCCACCCGTTCGACGGTGTCGGTCCGCACGCCCGCCCCGGTGAGGGACGCGAGCAGCAGCCCGCCCGACTCGTCGCGGCCGAGCGCCCCGACGAACGTGGTGTCGGCTCCCCCGGCACGCGCCGCGGCGACCGCCTGGTTGGCGCCCTTGCCGCCCGGCGTGCGGCGCAGGTCGCCGCCGAGGATCGTCTCGCCGCCCGCGGGGTGCCGGGGCACGTCGACGACCAGGTCGACGTTCGCCGACCCGACGACCACGACCCGGCCGGCGCTCACTCCGGCCGGCTCCGCGAGCGCGACGGTGCGCGCCGCGAGGTCCGCGATGTGCTGCTCGCCGCCCGGCAGCGACGTCGCGATCCGCCCGTCCAACGGAGCGGTCCACCGCTCGCCGATGTCACCGGGGCGCAGGGCCCCCACGATGCCGCGCACGCGGCCCCCGTGCCGATCAGCGGTCTGCGCTGGTGCCCAGCCCTCGGTGGTGCCCCGGAGGGCGTCGCCCGCGGCGGCACCGGTGATCACGGCCACCGACCGGTCCTCCAACCAGCTCACGGCACACTCCTTAGTCGTTCCCTCAGTACACGTCGTTCTTCAGCCCGCGGCTTACTGCGTGACCTCAGTCCAGCCCGTGGTGAGCTGGTCCGCCAGCTCCGTCTCGCCGGTCGTACGTCAGGCGGTCGGCAAGACGTCAGGTCGTCGGTAGTTCGAGTTGCCGATGACCTGACGGATTGCCGACCGCGGGATCAGCGCTCCGGACGGCGCGCCACAGCCCAGCGGAAGGCGTTGATGAGCCGGTAGCTGCCGTCCGGCCGCCGGAACGGCGCGGCGGCGTCGACCACGACGGGCGCGAGGTCCGCGATCGTCGATTCCTCCTCGCCGAAGAGGATCCCGCGCACCAGATCGGTGTCGCCGCGCGCTGTCCACGCCACGGGCACGACGCCGCCGTCGAGCACGTCCCAGCCGGCGCCGCCCAGCGCGTCGGCGAGCCCGCCCTCGACGCGCAGAGGGCCGTCCTCGGGCGGCTCCTCGCCGTCGGCGGCCGCGAGCGCGGCGTTGATCGCGTCCAGGTCGTTCCGCGCGCGTTCGGCCCACCCCGCCAGGCCGACGACGCCGCCCGGCACCAGCACGCGGGCGGCCTCGGCCAGCGCGGCGTCGTGGTCCTCGGCGAACTGGAGCGCGTTCACGGCGAGCAGCGCGTCGAACGCGCCTTCGTCGAACGGGAGGTGCTCGACGTCGCCGAGCCGCACGTCCGCGCCGACAGCGCGCGCCCGCGCGAGCTCGGCCATCCGCGGCGCCGGGTCGACGCCGCTCGGCACGGCGCCGCGCTCCTGGAGGTGTTCCAGCAGCTCGCCGGTGCCGCAACCGACGTCGAGCACCCGGGTACCGCGCCCGATCCGGGCGGTCCGCAGCAGCGGCTCCCACACGGGCCGCGCGAACGCACCCCAGTACCGGCCCCAGTCGTCGGCGACGGCGGACCAGGGGTCGTCCGGGCTGGGCGTCGGCATGCGCCGAGATTATCGGAACGGCGCGCCGGGTTCGGCAGGACCTGCGCCAGGCGTTCGGGGCGTGAGTCCCGTCCGGCGATTCGCCCGACGGCGGCCTGCCGAGTTCGGTCGGTTGCACGGAGGGCCTTGCGACTTCGGCCGGTTGCTCTGAGATCGGTCGTTTAATTGACCGATCTCAGAGCAACCGACCGAAGTCAGCAACACACTGCGGCAAAGGACCGAACTCGGTGACCGGGCAGCGATCAGTCGAGCACGCGCTGCGCCAGCGCCAGGTTCGCCTTCAGCTCCTCGGCGTTCTGGCGCGACACGTAGGCGGGCCGGTCGCGCTCGGCGCGCCAGGACTCGCTGAGCGGTCCGGCGTTGACGGTGTCGAAGCCCGCCTCGTCGTAGAACCGGGTGACGAGCTCGACGGCCTCCGGGTAGTCACTCGCGGTCACGAGGGCCCGGCGGTTCTCCGTCCCAGCCGGGGTGCCGTCGGTCGTGATGCTCGCGGCCATGATCTGGTTGAACGCCTTGACGACCTTCGAGGTGGGCAGGTGCTCCTGCAGCAGGCCGGAGACCGTCGCCTCGCCACGGTCGAGCGCCTCGACGCGGCCGTCGCGCTCCCAGTAGTAGTTGTTCGTGTCGAGCACGATCTTCCCCGCCAGGGGCTCGACCGGGAGGTCCCGGTAAGCCTTTAACGGTACCGACACGACGGCGACGTCGGCCGCCGCGGCAGCCTCCTCAGCCGTCGCGGCCCGGGCCTTCGGCCCCAGCTCCTCGACCAGGTCCGCGAGGGTCTCGGGACCGCGCGAGTTGGCGATCACCACCTCGTTGCCCTGCGCGATCGCCACGCGGGCGACCTGGCTGCCGATCTTTCCTGCTCCGATGATGCCGAATACGCTCATACGCTGGGCAACTCCAGCGGCCCGCGACGCATTCCGTCCGCGCGCGGGTCGTACGTCACAGGCGTTCGTACGATGGCCCCCATGGCGAACGGCGACGCGGGATCCCACGAGCGGTCCTACCGGAAGGGACCGGAGCGGCGCGCGCAGATCCTGCTGAGCGCCCTGGAGCTGTTCGCCGAACGCGGTGTGGGCGCTTCGCTGCGCGCGATCGGCGAGGCGATCGGCGTCTCGCACGCCGCGCTGCGCTACTACTTCGCGAACCGCGACGAGCTGCTCGTGGAGGTCTACCGCACGCACGAGGCGCAGGTGCACGAGGAGAAGGAGCGTTCCGCGGACGCCGAGGTCTCCGCGGTGGCGATGATGGAGGACAGCGCCGAGCGGAACCGCTCCATCCCCGGGCTGGTGGAGCTGTACGCGACGCTGACGACCGACGCGCTGCAGGGGCAGCAGCACCCGGGGACCCGCGAGTTCGTCCACGCCCGCTACCGGCGGGTGCGGGCGGACCTGGCCGAGCGGATCCGGGCCGGGCAGCGGTCTGGCGCGATCGCCGCCGACGTCGACCCGGACGACGCCGCAGCGCTCGTCGTCGCCGCGTCCGACGGGCTGCAGCTCCAGTGGCTGCTCGACCCCGACGCCGTCGACGTCCGCCGCTCGCTGGAGCTCCTGGAACGGCTCCTTCCCGGCGCCGACAGCCCGTAGGCGGCCGGCGCCGGGCTGGTGCCGGTAGCACTACCCCGTCGTCGCGACGGTGGGGTCCCAGCCGTCCGGCAGCGGCGCCACCGGCCCGACGGCGGAGTCGATCTCGACGGGCTTCCCGCCGTCCGCCGCGTCCCGGACGGCGAGCAGGATGTCCAGCACGTGCGCCGCGACCGCACCCGACGCGCGTTCGGTGCCGCCGTGCCGGACCGAGCGGACGAGGTCGACCACCCCGGCGCCGCGCCCGAGCGCCCGTCCGACGGCGGGGATCGTCGTCGGCTCGTCCGCCCCGTACCGCCACAGGGCCGAGTTGCCGTCGAACGTGTTCGGGTCGGGCAGGACGATCGTGCCCTCGGTGCCGTTGATCTCCACGAGCCCCATCCGGGGCAGCGCGTGCTGGAACGAGAACGTCGACTGCGCCGAGCGCCCGGGCCCGAACTCGATCAGCGCGGCGTGGTGCGTCGGCACCAGCACGTCGAACACCTCGCCGGCCCGGGGGCCGCTCCCGATGGTGCGGGTCGGGCTGGAGGTCGAGGCCACGGCCTGGACCCGCGTCGCGGACCCGAAGACGTGCACGAGCGTGGTCAGGTAGTAGGGCCCCATGTCGAACAGCGGTCCGGCGCCGACCGCGAACAGGAAGTCGGGGCTCGGGTGCCACGACTCCGGGCCCGGCACGTGGAACATGGTGGTCGCGGTCAGCGGTTCCCCGATGTCGCCGCGCGCGATCGCCCGCAGCGCCGTCTGGATGCCCGCGCCCAGCACCGTGTCGGGGGCGCACGCGACCCGCAGGCCGCGCGCCTCGGCGTCGGCCAGCAGGGCGGACGCCGCGTCCCGGTCGAGGGCGAGCGGCTTCTCGCTCCACACGTGCTTCCCGGCCGCGAGGACGCGGTGCCCGACGTCGGTGTGCACCGCCGGGACGGTGAGGTTCACGACCAACTCGATGTCGTCGCGGGCCAGCAGCTCGTCCACGCTGCCCGAGCCGGGCACGCCGTACGCCTCGGCCTGGGCGGCGGCGCGCGCCTGGTCGAGGTCCGCGACGAACCGAACCGCCACGTCGGGGAACCTGGTCAGGTTCTCCAGGTACGCGGTCGAGATGTTGCCCGCGCCGATGATGCCGACGCCGGCGGCGCCCGCGCGGGTCCCGGCACCGCTCATCGGTCGTACTCCGCCAGCCAGGCGAACGACTGCGCGATGCCCGCGAACACGTCTCCCGCGTAGGCGTCGAACTCGATCACGCGGGTCGCCTGCGGGGCGGCGGCCAGGATCGCGGGCACGCCCACGTCGCCCGAGCCGGCCGGCTGCTGCTTGATGACGTCGCCGTCCAGCGTGCCGTCCTTGACGTGGATGAGGCGCACGCGGTCGCCGAGCGCGGCGAGCAGCGCCGGGGTGTCGGCGCCGCCGACCCCGGCCCAGTAGGTGTCGATCTCCAGCACCACGTCGGACGCCAAGTGCCCCACGAAGACCTCCAGGGCGTGCCGCCCGTCGATGCGGGTGCTCAGCTCCCAGCTGTGGTTGTGGTACCCGAACTCGAGGCCCCGCTCGGTCGCCAGCGCCGCGAGCTGGTTCACCCGCTCGGCGAGCTCGGCCACCTGCTCGGCCGTCTGCCAGTGCTCGGCCGGGACGAACGGGTCGATCACGGTGGTCATCCCCAGCGCGGCGGCGGCGTCGAAGATCGCCTCGGGGTTGTCCGAGGCCAGGACGGGCGCGTGCCCGGACGGCGCCGTCAGGCCCACGGCCGCGAACGCGCGCCGGTACTCGTCGGTGCGTTCGTGAAAGGCATACGGCTCGACGTGCTCGAGCCCGATCTCGGCCAGGCGCGCCACCGCGGCGTCCAGGTCTTCGGCAACGGCGTCTCGGACCGAGTAGAGCTGTACGGATGTCGTCGGCATGGGAACCCCTTCGTTCGGTACGGCTGCGACGCGGCGCCCGCCCGGCTGCCACGTCGCAGCCGCGCCCCCAGCGCCGCACGACGATCGTACCCAGAAATTCTTACATTGGAAGATTCTCCGTCGTGATGGCCATGGCCAGGGCCGCGATGAAGCCGCCGACGAACGTGTCGCCGAGCCCGATGGTGGTCGGCTCCGGCGTCGTCAGGACGAGGGCGGGCCGGCAGGCGAGCCGGGCGCCGAACCGGCGCTCGAGCTCGCGCGCGAGGGCGACCCCTCGCTCGGGCGGATCCATGGCGGCGGTGCGGGCGTAGTCCTCGGCGGTCTGGCCGTCGCCCACGAGATAGCGCGTGCTCGCCATCAGGATGCCACCGCGGACCGCCTCGGCGAACTCCTGGGCGCGCTCGCCCAGGGCCAGCGCCCAGTGCTTCGTGTGGACGACGAGGCAGCGCGCCGGGATCAGTGCCGCGATGTCGTGCAGGGCCCGCTCGACGGCGTCCGCGTCCAGGAGATCGAACCGGCGGCCGAGGTAGGCGAACAGCTCGTCCTCGTTGAGCGAGTACACGCCGACGGCGGGGGCCATCGCCTCGCGAGCACGGAGGCTGAACGCCGGCTCGTGGTAGCCGGCGTCCTCGAAGATCGAGACCCCGCCGGCCGGGACGGAGCCGAGGAGCCGCTCGATGTGCCGCAGGCGGTCCTCGAGCAGGGCCGGGTCCTGGATCGTGTTGAACCCCGACACGAGGAACACCCGGGCGTCCGGCACTATCGCGTCGAGCTCGTCGCTCAGCACGAGCTCGCGGTTCGGCTTGTCGTTGACGTAGATCAGGCGGTTCGGGTGCTCGGTGACGATCTCGGCGTCGCCCACGCGGATCGTCGCGCCCGCCGGGTACTGCACGATCAGGTGCGGGTCGGTCGAGTCCGCGTCGGCGCTGGACACGTACGAGACGCCATCGGGCAGCAGCCGGCGCACGTGGTCGTCGATGCTGACCAGGTGGACGAGCGACTCGACGCCGAGCGAGCGCATGGCGATCGCCGCCCGCACGCACGTGCCGCCCAGGGTCACCCGGGTGTCGAACCGCGCGGCGAACGCGTCGAGGATCTCGGGGCTCGCGACGAAGCGCTCCCCGCCGACGCCGTCCCGCAGGTAGCCGAGGATCGAGACGACGAGGCTGCGCTCGTCGACCACGGGGATCGCGGCATCCAGCTCGGATGCCACGATCCCGTGGTGCGACGCGAGCGACCCCAGCACGCGGGCATCCCAGGCGAGCTCGTAGTCGACGGTCCCGCCGAGTCCCAGCACTATCGAGGCGCTCATGTACGGATCAGTAGAGCCCGGCCTTGCCCGCGGCGTCGAAGAGGTGGATCTTCTGGGCGGCTGTGGCCTTCAGGGCGGCGATCGGCTCGGGCTGGATCGCGTTGGGCTCGCGCAGCTTGCGGTCGGTGCCGAGCACCTCGCGCATGCGCTCGTGGTAGGCGACCTTGATGTCGCTCGAGATGTTGATCTTGTTGACGCCGAGCTTCACGGACTGGCCGATCTCCTCGTCCGGGTTCGACGAGCCGCCGTGCAGCACCAGCGGGATGCCGACGATTCCCTTGATCTCGCGCAGCAGGTCGAGCTTGAGCTCGGGGCTCTTCTCGGCCGGGTAGAGGCCGTGCGACGTCCCGATGGCGACGGCGAGGCTGTCGACTCCGGTCTCCCGCACGAAGCGCAGGGCGTCGGCGGGGTCGGTGTAGGTGATCTCGGCGGCGCCGGCCTCGCCGTAGCTGTCGTTGGCGCCGATCGTGCCGAGCTCGCCCTCGACCGAGACGCCCACGACGTGGGCGGCGTCGACCACCTTCTTGGTGAGCGCCACGTTCTCCTCGAACGGCAGCAGCGACGCGTCGATCATGACCGACGTGAAGCCGGCCTGGATCGCCACGAGCATCTGCTCGTACGTGCCGCCATGGTCCCAATGGATGACGACGGGCACCGGCGAACGGTGCGCACGCGAGCGGATGGCCTGGATCAGGTCGGTCGTCACGTGGCTCACCTCGTCGGGATGTATCGCGATGATGACGGGAGCCTGGAGCTCCTCGCTGACGTCCATGATTCCGGTGAACATCGCCCAGTCGCTGATGTTGAACGCGGGGACCGCGAAGCTGTTCGCGTTGGCGACATCGAGCAGGGCCTTGCCGTTGATGAGCACTCTCTGTTTCTCCGATGTGTGGGGGATGGGTCGGGAAGCCGGTCAGCTCTTGACTGATCCGGAGGTGAGGCCGCTGATGAAGTAGCGCTGGAAGAAGAGGAACAGGACCAGCACGGGGATCGACCCGAGGATGCTCATCGCCATGATCTCGTTCCACTCGTACGAGTGCTGGCCCATGAGGAGCTGGATGCCGATCGGGACCGTGCGCATGTCCTGCGTGCGGGTCAGCGTGAGCGCGAAGAGGTACTCGTTCCACGCGATCATGAACGTGTAGACGCCGACCGAGACGATCCCGGGCACCGAGACCGGCACGAGGACGCGCCAGAGGGCCGTCAACGATCCCGCGCCGTCCACGCGGACGGCCTCGTCGAGCTCTTTGGGGATCGTGTTGAGGTAGCCGGTCAGCATGATGATCGCGTACGGCAGCGTGAACACCATGTACGTGAGGATCAGGCCCGGGTAGGTGTTGTAGAGGCCGAGCCCGACGACGATGCCGAAGTACGGGATCAGCAGCGTGATGGGCGGCACCGCCTGCACGCTGACGATCACCATGTTGATCGGCTTCTTGCCGGGGAAGTCGAACCGGCTGAACGCGTAGGCCGCGTGGATCGCCACCAGCAGCGTGAGTGCGGTGACCGAGAACGACACCACGTAGCTGTTGATGAAGAAGCGCACCTTCTCGGGATCGCTGAAGATCGCGGTGTAGGCGTCGAACGAGAAGCTGCCGGTGATCAGCCGGGGCGGGAGCTCGAAGATCTCGGTGTTCGACTTGAACGAGCTCGCGAGCATCCACAGCACGGGTGCCGCGGCGAAGATCGCCCCGAGGACGAGGCCGATGATCACACCTACTCGCTGGCGCGACCGCCGGCGATCGAGCGCGGACCTGGGCCGGGGTACGGTGCGCACGGCCTCGGCCGTGGCGATGGTCTCTGCCATGGTCAGTCCTTCGCCCTCTGGTGGCGCACGTAGAAGTACGCCAGCACCATCGACATGATCAGCACCAGCACGGCGCTCGTGGAGGCGAGCGAGAACTCGTAGCGGCTGAACGCGAGCTTGTAGGTGTACGTGCTGAGCATCTCGGTCACGTTGACGGGTCCGCCGCCCGTCGTCATCCAGATCAGCGCGAACTGCTGCGAGGTCCAGATGAGATCGAGCAGCGTCAGGCTGATGATGATCGGCCGGAGCTGGGGAATCGTCACGCTCCAGAACCGCTGCCAGCCGTTGGCGCCGTCCACCGTCGCCGCCTCGTGCAGCTCGGCGGGGACGCCCTGCAGGCCCGCGAGGAGGCTCACCATGAAGAACGGGTAGCCGGCCCAGATGTTGATGAACGTGACGGTGCCGAGCGCGAGGGCCGGCGAGGCGAGCCACTCGACGTCGGTGTCCAGCAGGAAGTTGACGACGCCGTTGGGGGCCAGCAGCATGCGCCACAGCACCGCGATCACGGCCGCCGTGAACAGCCACGGCAGGATGTACAGGGCGCGGAAGACCGCGCGGGAGACGGTGCCGATGAGGGGGCTGTTGAGCAGCATCGCGAAGCACAGTCCGATGACGAGGTGCGCCAGGACGCTGCTGATCGTGAAGACGAGGGTGTTGCCGGTCGCGGTCAGGAACACGCCGTCGGTCAGGACCGTGACGAAGTTGTCGACGCCGACGAGCTCCGGGTTCTTGTTCAGGATCACGTTGTCCATGAACGAGTAGCCCACGACCAGCACGACCGGGACGACCATCAGCACGAACATCAGGACGAGGGTCGGTGCCAGGAAGCCGAACGGTTCGGCCACCTTGCGGAACTGCCTGCGCTTGCGCGCCGGCTGGGGGGTCGCTGCCGGCGGGGCGGGCGCGACTATCACATCGTGCATTGCTCGCTGCTCCTCCTCTGGGGTGCCGTGCCGCGGCCTGGACCGCGGCACGGCACTCGATCGCCGGGGACCTAGAACTCCGCTTGCCATGCGGCCTCGGTCTTGTCCAGCATCTCCTCCACCGTCTGTCCGCCGTCCAGGAGGACCTGGAGCTGCTCGCCGAAGAGGCGCATGAGCTGCTCGGCGACCGGCAGGCCCGTGAACTCGTTGGCCGGGTAGCCCGCCTGGTAGATCTCGAACGCCTTGGCGAAGAGCTCGTCGTCGGCCACGAAGTCCGGCGTCGAGGTCGTGTTGCCCGGGAAGGCGCCGGCGATCGAGGACAGCTTCGAGTTGGTCTTCTGGCTCATCAGGAACTCGACGAGCTTGAAGGCCTCCTCGGGGTGCTCCGAGCTCTCGGCGACGCCGATGCCCCAGGAGGCGTAGGGGATCCCGCGCTCGCCCTCGTAGCCGTCCTCGGCGGGAACCGCCGAGATCGAGAACTTGAGGTCGGGGTTGGTCTCGCGGATGAGGTTGATGTGCGCGAGCGAGTCGATCATCATGCCGACGCGGCCGTTCGTGAACTCCTCGACCTTGTCCTGCTCCTTCATCGTGAAGGAGCCGGGGGCGATGACGCCGTCGTCCCACATGCCCTGCACGTACTCGACCGCCGACTTGACGTCGTCGTTCGTCACGTCGGGCTGGCCGTCGGCGAGCATCGTGCCGCCGGAGGCCCAGGCCCACGACATGACGTCGTTCTGGACGCCGTTGGGCGCCTCGAGCGAGAGCGGCAGGATCCAGCCGCTCGTGTCGTCGCCGAGGGCGGTGACAGCCTTGGCGGCGTCGGCGAACTCCGTGCGGTTCGTGGGCGGCGCGTCGACGCCGGCGTCAGCCAGGAGGGTGTCGTTGGTGAACATGGGGTAGACGAAGTTGACGACGGGGACCATGTAGGTGGACCCGTCGACCTGGACCTGGCTGGCCAGCTCGCTGTCGTCGTAGCCCACCTCGTCCATGAGCGCGGTCAGGTCCGTGATGACGCCCTGCGACGCGAAGTCGCTGACCCAGGCCCCGTCGAGGCCGACGACGTCGGGCATGGTGCCCGAGGCGGCGCCCGCGAAGAGCTGCTCCTTGGTGGCGGCGTAGGGCCCGCTGATCAGCTCGACCTTGATGCCGGGGTTCTGCTCCTCGAACTCGTCCATCAGGGCCCGGAACTCGCCGTCCGGCAGCTCGGGCTCCCACCACTGGGCGAACTCGATGGTGACGTCGCCGCCCGAGTCGGCGCCGCTCGCGCCGGCGCCGCACCCGGCGGTGGCGAGCAGTCCGAGCGTGGCGGCGGTGACACCGGCGACCTGGACGATGCGCCGCCTGACTTGAGCTTCGTTGCTCATCTCACTCCTCATTCTGATCTCTGCTGTTCTGCGCTGTTCTTTGCGCGTTACTGCAACTTTTGAGACAGTAGCCCCAGCGAGCGAGGAGGTCAAGAGCCGACGTCGATCCATTATTTGGCGGGATTCTGCGGATCCGAGGCGGCCGATCCCCTGTTCTCGGACTGCCGTTTCCTGCGACCCGAGTCGCGCGGGGATGCCGTCCTATGCTAGAAATTTCCGCATGACCACCAGTGACGACGCGGGAGAACCGGCACGCCAGCTGCCCGCGGGACGGCGCGCCGCCCTCGCCGACTACGTCGGCCGGCACGGCCAGGTCACCGTCGCGCAGCTCGCCGAGCGCTTCGACGTCTCGATCGACACGGTGCGCCGCGACCTCGACCAGCTCGACGCCGAGGGGAAGCTGATCCGCACGCACGGCGGCGCGGTGAGCGCGTCGTCCGTGGCGCCGAAGGACAGCGACCTCGATGTCCGTCTGCGCATGCAGGTCGAGGAGAAGGAGGCGATCGCGCGCCGCGCGGTCGAGCTCGTCCCGGACGGGTCGGTGGTGATGCTCAACGGCGGCACCACCAACCTGGCGGTCGCCCGCAACCTGCGCGGCCACCGCGACCTGACGATCGCCACGAACAACCTCCGCGTCCCCGCCGAGGTCCCGCCGAAGGCGTACCGCGACCTCTACGTGTTCGGCGGCTCCGTGCGCTCGATCACGCAGACGACTACCGGTCCCGTCAGCTTCCAGGTCGTCGGGAACGGCGAGCAGATCGCAGTGCAGGCCGACCTCGCCCTGATCGCCGTGGGCGCCGTGTCCGTCGAGGGGTTCTCGACCAGCAACCTCGGCGACGCCGCGATGATGGCGGCCATGATGGACCACGCGAGCAAGGTCGCCGTCCTCGCCGACTCGACCAAGCTCGGACGCCGCCTGTTCGCGCAGGTCGCGGAGCTCGCCCGCGCCGACTACTTCGTCTGCGAGACGCGGCCGCCGGACGACATCGCCGCCGCGATGGAGGCCGGCGGGGTCGAGATCCTCACGCCCTGACGGAGCGGCCGGGCCAGGCCGCGATCGCTCGCCCCTGACCCGGTGCCGGCCGTTGTTACGCGGATGGCAGAAGACGTGCGGGGTCCAGCGCGAGCGACTAGAGTCGAACATATGTCCGCAGCAATGGAGTGGTTGGCGACGTTTCTGGTCAATGAATGCCCGGGTGATGTGAGGAGTGTGTCGAATGCATGCAGCGCTGTCTGACGACGGCAGAGTCGGCTCCCTCCTGGACGCGGAGACCCCAGACGACGGCGTTCCGGGCGAGCTAGTCATGCGTGACGGGCGGCTGGTGCGTCTCGTCCCCGACGACGCAGTCCCCGACGTACCTGACGACGTCATGCCGTACGACGCCATGCTCGAATGCCCGCCGGACGAAGCTGGCGCGCCGGACTGGCCACCAGACGTGGTGCCGGTGGTGTTGTGGCCGGTCGAGCTGCTGCGGCAGGCCCTGGGCAGCGCGCCGGGCACGCGGCTGGCCCAGGTCGTCACCGACGTCGTCGACGTGGACACTGGTCTGCTGGCCGACCTACCCGATGACGCGCTGGGTGACCTGTCCGTCGCGTGCGGCCGCCTGCAGTCGTGGGCAGCAGGTGTCCAGGCGCGGGTCGTAGCCGAACGCGCCCGGAGAGAAACTCACCCGCTCGCGCACAGCTCGCTGGTCGGGCAGGTCACCGCCGAGCTGGTGGTGACCGAGCCGGAGGCCGCCGAGGTCGTGGTCCGGGCCGAGTCCGGCGACCAGCACCCCGCAGTGATCGCTGCGCTGACCGCAGGGCGGATCGACGTACGCAAGGCCCACACCCTGCTGCGTTCGGCCTCGCGGCTCACGGTCGCCGAGCGCGCGGAGGCAATCGCCAGGTACCTCCCACAGGCACCGCGCCGGACGTGGCGATGGCTGCTGGCTCGGATGCTCGCCTTCGCGAAAGACCGACACGGCGCCGCCGACACCGCCCGCGCGGAGGCCACGCGTCGCACCGTGCAGCTTGACCGGGCGGAGAACGACATGGGCTGGCTGTCCGCGTACTTGCCCGCGACGGACGCCGCAGCGGTCTGGGGCGTGGTCGATGATATGGCCCACCAGCTGCGGCACGTCTCCGGTGAGGACCGTACTCTGTCCCAGCTACGTGCCGACTCCCTGACCGGCATCATCACGGGCCGTCTCCTACCCGCCGACCGGTTCAGCGCGCCTGACGAGAGCGACGATTCCGTGGACGCCGATGGCACGCACGCGGACGGTGATGCGCAGGCGCCAGTGTGCACGTGCGGCGGCCGGGCGCCCGTCCAGCAGGTGCGGATCACCCCGACCCGCCCGCTGGTGCGCGTCACTGTCCCCGCCAGTGCGCTCCTCGGCCTGGACGGCGCGCCCGGGCATCTCGCCGGGTACGGACCCATTCCCGCCGACACGGCACGCCTCATCGCCCAGGACGCGACCTGGCAACGCCTGCTGACCGACCCCGTCACCGGAACCTTGACCGACTACTCCACCACCGCCTACCGACCCGGCAAAGTGCTGCGCGCCGTGGTGGAAGCCCGAGACGGCACGTGCGCATTCCTGTGGGACTGCGACACACCCGCCGAGCGATGCGACCTCGACCACATTGCCCCCTACGACCATGAGGTCAGCGGCATGGGCATGCCTGGGCAGACCAGGGCGCAGAATCTCCATCCCCTGTGCCGCAAGCATCACCTGCTCAAGACCCACGCGGGCTGGGATGTCGTCCGCGACCCCCACACTGGCATCACGACCTGGATCACCCCCGCCGGACGGGCCTACACCCGCCCGCCCACCGTCCTGGACACCCACATCGACCTCGACGAGATCGACCCCGATTCCAGCCACGACCTGACCCTCCGGGCACAGACCGGGCAACGCCTGCCCCGCGCCTACCTGACCACCGAACCAGGCGCTGTACCCACCGCTCCGATCAGCCCTGTCGAACCCGGCCAACCGCCCTTCTGATCCGCGATGCCCTGGCCTCCAGCCACCACGCCTGCCGCCCGCTCTCGTCCAGGTGGGCCAACCTGTCGCGCCCGGCGCGGTCGAGGTTCGACTCCGCGCCCAGCAATGGTTCGACGCCGATCGAGCGGTACGGCGCGCCCTTCGGCCAGCCGACGAGGTTGCGCCACACCACGAACGACACCGGGGCCGCGTAGCCGGGCTCGACGCCCCAGCTCAGCGAGAGGCGGTCGGCGCCGTCCACGATGTCGACCCGGTCGGTTGCTACGACGGCGCAGCGGGCGGTTCCGTCGTCGGGACCCAGGATGTCGAGGGGCACTCCGTCGCCGTCGGGCCAGGTGGACGGCACCGTTCCGCCCCGCTCCGGCCACTCGACGACCAGCACGTCGGGTCGGCCGGGCACCTCCAGGCGTGCGCCCGGTCCGACGTCGAGCAGCAGGTGGACGGCGTGCAGGACGGGGGCGCCGGGCGGGCCGTCGATCGCGTAGGTCGCGCGGACGACCCCGTCGTCCGCACTGAGTCGACGGCGGAGGGAGAGGTCACGGGTCTTGACCTGCGCCGCGCCGTCGTCGTCGTCGGCAGCCCACGGCTGGGACCAGACCTCGCCGTGATCGCTCGGGCCGTTGAGCGTCGGGAAGCACTCCTCGCCTCCGCCCGCGTCGACGAACGGGTCGCCCGGTGCGACGGCGGCCCGCTCGGCATCGGCGACCCGGGGGTTGCGCCAGAGCCACTCGCGCTCGGGCGTGGCGAGCGAGGTCCAGCGCCCGCCCAGCGTTAAGTCGGTCCGGACGGTCAGCGGGCGGGTCACGCCCGCGTCCGGCCCGGTCACAAGCGGTTCAGTCACCTCCGCATCCTCACATTTTGTCGAGGATCACGACATCACAGTCCCGCCAGTTCCATCCGACCGCCAGGCCTTCGGTGGCGAGCTCCTTGCCGGTGAACGTGCCGGTGAACGTGCCCGTGAGCGCGCCGTCCCCGCCCCGCAGCCGGTAACGCCCCTCAGGGTCCAGGTCGCCGAGGCGCACCGTGAAGTCACCGCCCGCGAGGCCGTAGGCGGAGGGCCGCCGCCACGCCAGCACCACCACGGTGTCCGCGCCCGTGTACTGCACGGCGCACGCCGCATCCCCCGGCACCCCGTGCCGGCGCACCCGCCCGGTGTGCACCACGGACCGGATCGACCGGTACAGGTCGACCAAGGAAGAAGCCCGCTCCCGCGTCGCCGCGTCCCAGGCCAGCAGGTCGGCGCCGATGCCGAGCACCCCGGCCATCGCGACCACGAACCGGAACTCCAGACTCGGCGGCTCACCCGCCCGGTCGCGATCGAGCTGGTCCGGCAGGTCGGTGACCCACGAGCTCATGGTCCACGCGGGCAGCACGCCCAGGAACCCGTGCTGGATCGCCAGGCGGTCGCGCGGGCCGGTCTCGTCGCTGGGCCAGACGACGTCGGTCCGCGCGAGCACCGAGTGGTCGATCCGGCCGCCGCCGCCCGCGCACGCCTCGACCGTGACCTGCGGAAACTCGGCGCGCAGGGCGTCGAGGACCCGGTAGTAGGCCCGCGTGTGCCGCCAGGACCAGTCGTCGCCGCCCAGGATGCTCTGGCCGCCGTCGGCGATCGAGCGGTTCATGTCCCACTTGAGGTAGGTGATGTCGCCGTCGCCCAGCAGCCGGCGGAGTGTGCCCAGCACCCACTCCTCCACCTCCGGCCGGCCGAGGTTCAGCACGTACTGGTTGCGCAGGGTCTCCAGCGGGCGGCCGGCCGCCTGGTGCGCCCACTCGGGGTGCGCGCGGTACAGGTCGCTGTCGGGGCTCACGGCCTCGGGCTCGACCCACAGGCCGAACCGCATGCCGAGCTTGCGGACGCCGTCGGCGAGCGGGCCGAGGCCGCCCGGGATCCGGTTCAGGTCCACCTCCCAGTCGCCCAGCGCGGTGCGGTCGCTGGTGCGCCCGCGGAACCAGCCGTCGTCCACCACGAAGACCTCGGCGCCCACCTCCGCCGCGGCCGCCGCGAGCTCGAGCTGGTGCTCCACGCGGACGTCGAACGTGGTCGCGAACCACGAGTTGTAGACGATCGGCCGGTGCTCGGGGCCGCGCGTGCGGGCCAGCGTCGCCTGGTACGCATGCCAGGCCTGCGCCAGGTCGTCGGCGTCGCCCTCGACGCGCACCCCGGCCAGGACGGGAGTGGTCAGTTCCTCGCCCGGCTGGAGCGTGAGGATGCCCGACTCGTCGTCGGGCCCGGCGGCGATCCGGACGTGGTCGGCGAACGGGACGGCGTCCAGCGCCATCCGCCATGACCCGCTCCAGCCGAGAGCGACCCCGTGCCGCGGCCCGGGCTCGCTCGACGTCACCGACACCACGGGCGCGTACGTGTGCGACGTGATGCCCTGCCGGCTGCCGATGCTGAGCGTCCCCGCGCCGAGCTCCACCTCGAACGGCGTGAACTCGCGCGACCACGCGCCGCCGAGCAGCTCGACCGACGTCGTCCGGCCTGCCCCCACCCCGTTCGGCACGGGCACCGTGAACGCCCCGCCCCAGGCCCGGAGCAGCTCGATCGGCTGCCCCGACTCGTTGCGCAGCTCGGCCCACTTCTCGACCACGTCGTGGCCGAGGTGGGTCCGGAGGTGCAGGCGCACGGCGAGGCCCAGCACGCCGTCGGCCAGCGGGCAGACGAGGTGCGTCGCGCCGACGCCGTCCCGGCTGATCGTGACCTCGCCCGACATCCCGAGGCGCGCGCCGCGCAGGTCGTCCGCGCGCCGGACCACCAGCTCCGCGCCGTGCACGTTGCGCGTGCCGAGCGCGGTCGCCTCCAGCGGGAGCAGGTCCAGGTCGGCCTCGAAGGACGACCTCGCGGCCGCCGGCGGGCGCGCCTCGCCGCCGTCGGGCCCCCAGGCGACTGCGACCAGCCCGGCCGCGCCCGGCGCCGGGCCGACGACGTACCGGCCCGAGCGGGTCGGCAGGATCCAGGTCACTTGTTGGCCCCCACGAGAAGTCCGGACACGAACTGCTTCTGGAACATGAAGAACACGATCGCCGTCGGGACGGCCGCTATCAGAGATCCTGCCGCGACCACGTTCCACGCGCTCGCGTAGCCGCCCTGGAGGTTGAGCAGGGCCGCGGTGATCGGGAACTTCGACTCGGTGCGCAGCACGGTCATCGCCCAGATCAGGTCGTTGAAGATCCACGTGGTGGACAGCGCCGCGAGCGCCGCCAGCGCCGGCCGGGACAGGGGCAGCACGATGCGCCAGAAGATGCCGCCGGGGCCGGCGCCGTCGAGCCGTGCCGCCTCGAAGACCTCGGCGGGCAGGCTCCGCATGAAGCCGTGCAGCACGAACGTGTAGAAGCCGATGCCGAACCCGACCTGGACGACGACGAGCGCGGTGCGGGTGTCGGCGATGCCGATGGCCTCGGTGATCGCGGCGACGGGGACGAGCAGGATCTGCGGGGGCAGGAGGTTGCCCGCGAGCATGGTGAGCAGGATGGTGCGGCGGCCGGGGATGGCGAACCGGCTGAGCGCGTAGGCGGCGACGGACGACAGCGTGAGGGAGGCGAGGACCGCCCACGCGGTGACGACGACGCTGTTGCCGAGCGCCTGGAGCACGCCGCCGTCGGTGAGCGCGGTGGCGAAGCCCTCGGTGCTGAACGATGCGGGGAGGGCGCCGAGGCCGCGGCCGGCGATGTCGTCGTAGGAGCGGATGGCGACGAACAGGACGAACACGATGGGGCTGAGCCACAGGAGCGTGACCGGGATCATCGCGACGTGCAGCCACGGGGACCGGGCGGCGCGGGGCCGACGGCGCCGTCGGCTGCGGGCGTAGCCGGACGGGCCGGCCGCGACGGGTGGGGCGAGTGCTGACATGTCAGTCCTCCGTCCGGGCCTGGCGGGCGAGGTAGGTGATGATGAAGCCGATCGCCAGGGCGAAGATGACGACGGCGATGGCCGAGGCGTAGCCGAGGTTCCCCGTGGTGAACGCCTGCTGGAACATGTAGGTGCTCAGGAGCTGGGTCTCGTTGTAGGGGCCGCCGCGCGTCATGGCCCAGACGATGTCGAAGGTGCGCAGCGAGTCGATGACGGTGACGGCGAAGACGACGGTGTTCACGCCGCGCAGCTGCGGCATGACGATCCGCCAGAACCGCTGCCACGCGTTCGCGCCGTCGACGGCGGCTGCCTCCTCGAGCGTGGGGTCGGTGCCCTTGAGGCCGGCCAGGTACAGCACCATGATGTAGCCGACCTGGCGCCAGACGGCGGCGATGAGCACGGCCCAGAGGGCGACCGCGGGGTCGGCGAGCCACTGGCGTTCCATGGACTCGAGCCCGAGCAGGCCGAGGGTCGCGTTGATCGGCCCGTCGGGCGCGTACATGACGCGCCAGAACAGGCCGCTGACGGCGAGCGAGACGACCATGGGCAGGTAGATCGCGCTGCGGTACAGGCTCACCAGCGGGCCGGGCTTGTTCAGGGTGACCGCCAGGACGAGCCCGCCCACCACGGACAGGCCGCCGAACCCGAGCACCCAGATCACGTTGTTGCGCAGCGCGGTCAGGAAGATCGGGTCGGCGGCGAGGTCGCGGAAGTTCTGCAGGCCCACGGGTTCGGCCAGGCCGATCCCGTCCCAGCGGGTCAGGGCGAGCGAGAACGAGTTGGCCGCGGGCCAGAACACCCAGAACAGCTCGGCCACCAGCGGGACCAGCAGGAACACCCAGACGAGCAGCGGGACGCGCGCGAGCCCGGAGCGGCGGCGGGGCTCGTTCTGCCCGGCCCCGCCACCCGGCACCCCGCCGGCCCGCTCCCGCCGCGCCGTCGCGTCGGCAGAGGTCTGCGTGCTCACGACGCGAAGACCCCCTCGGCCGCCGTCTGCCACTCGTCGAGGATGCTCTTCATGGAGTCGGGCTCGGCGAGGAACTTGGTCAGGGCGGTGTCGGCGGTGGCCTGGAGGGCGTCGGAGGAGTCGCGGTTGAAGAACTGCGTGATCTCCTCGGTGTTGTTCAGCAGCTCGATGCCCTTCTGCACGAGCGGGCTGAGGCCGGAGGTGTCGACGTCGGGCGAGGTGGGCAGGTTCGCGGAGCCCGAGTTCTCGATGTACTGCTGTTGCGACTCGGCGGAGGCGAGGTAGGACAGCAGGTCGAGCGCGCCCTGGTGGTTGTCGCTCTTGGCTGCCGCGAAGTAGCCGTCGGTGGGCGCCTCCTCCGCGAGCGGGACCGAGTCGTTGATGACCGGGACCGAGAAGAAGTCGAGGTCGTCGCGCTGGTCCTCGGGGAAGTAGCTGGTGACGAACGCGCCGACGAGGTACATGGCGGACTTGTCCTGGGCCATGGGCGTCGCGGCGTCCTGCGCGGTGTAGGACGCCGCGTTCTTGTCGAAGTACGGGATGAGCCGCTTGTACTCCTCCATGACGGCGACGACCTCGGGGTCGTTGAACGCGTGCTCGCCGGCCAGCAGCTCCCGGTGGTACTGCGCGCCGTTGACCCGCAGGTCCAGGTAGTCGAACCAGCCCGACGCCATCCACGGCGTGGACGACAGCCCGTTCGTCATCGGGGCGATGCCCTGGCCGCTGAGGTTCTCGCACAGGGCGTGGAACTCGTCCCACGACGTCGGCGGCTCGACGCCCCACTTCTCGAACGCCGACTTCTTGTAGAACACGCTCCACCAGTAGTAGCTGGTCGGCACGAAGATCTGCTTGCCGGCGTCGTCGGTCGACAGGGCGCGCAGGGCGTCGGAGAACCCGGCGCACGCGCCGTCGCCCTCCCAGAGGGAGGACACGTCGAGCAGCAGGTCCTGCTCGGCGTAGGAGCGCGCCACGGACCCCGCGTACCAGCTCAGCACCTCGGGCGCGTCGCCCGAGCGCAGATAGTTGGTGAGCTGGGCCCGGAACTGCTCGGTCGCCACCGAGTTCAGCGTGACGTCGCCGTCATAGGCCTTGACGAGCGCCTCCAGCGCGGCCTTGGGCTCCGCGTCCTGCACCGAGTTCTGCAGGGTGACGGTGCCGGTGCTCGCACCGCCGCCACCGACGCCGCCCGACGTCGTTCCCACGCACGCGGCCAGCAGGCCCGCCGCGCCCAGTGTCATGCCGCCGGCCATCAGCTCGCGGCGGGTCAGTGCTCGATTGAAGGTCGTGGTTCGCTGGGACATCTTTGTTCCTCCTCCGTGCGCCGTCGTTGGCGCGTCTGGTGCCGTCAGATCACGGGTGCGGGTAGGTCCGCGCCCGCCCGGTCGGGTTCGGGTCCGTGCAGCAGCGCCGCGCCCCGGCGGGCCACGGCGTGGCGCAGGTCGGCCGCGTGCCGGGACGCCGCGAGCTCCGGACGGCGCAGCAACTCGGCCGCCGCGGTGTCGTCGGCCAGGAGGGCGAGCTGGGCGTCCAGGAAGAGCACGCGCCGGTCCCGCGCGCGCAGCGGGTCCTCCTCGAACAGCAGGAGGTCGGGCAGGGACGTGGCGAAGTAGTCGACGCGCGGCACCTCGGCCGCGTACCGGTCGCGGTAGGCGCGCAGCGACGCCGTCAGCTCTTCCGCGGCGGCGTGCCGGCCGGTGCGGCGCAGCGCCAGGACCGTCCAGAAGGTCTGCTCGCCGTGCTCCTGCGTGCTCATCTCGACGAAGTCGCCGCGCTGGGCGGCGGCGGTGCGCCACGCGTCGGCGGCCGTCGCGCCGTCGCCGTCGCCGTCCCCGCCCGCGGCGGCCAGCGCGTCCCCGAGCAGCAGGTGCAGGTACGCGGTGCTGGCCAGCGGATGGCGGGCCTCGCCCAGGCTGCGCGGCGGCGCGAGGGCCGCCCGCAGGTGCCCGACGGCGTCGCGCGGCCGGGCGTCGGCGAGCGCGTCCAGGGCGAGGTGGGCATGCGCGCGGTCCCAGGCGAGCAGCGCCTGCCCCTCGCCGCCCTCCCACGGGTGCAGCCGGCGCCGACCGAGGATCGTCAGGGCCTGGTCGGCCCGGCCCTCCGTGATCATCAGGTGCAGCGTCTCGACGGCGAGGTCGTCGCGGTCGAGCTCACCGCCACCCATCAGCGCGTCCAGGCGGTCGGTGGGGCTGGTCCCGGTCAGGGCGGCGAGCTGGTCGCGCTCGTACAGCAGGCGGGCGTCGCCCGGCGCGACGGCGAGCGCGCGGTCGTACGCGGCGCGCGCGGCGGCCAGGTCACGCTCGTGGTTGACGGCGGCCAGGCCGACGTTGCGCCAGGCGACCGCATCGTCCGGGTCGAGCGCCACGGCGTCCCGCCACAGCGCCAGGGCGTCGGCGCGGCGCCCGGCGGCGTAGGTCCAGTGGCCCAGCAGGGACCGGGCGCGGGCGTCGCCCGGCTCGGCGTCGGCCGCCTCGCGGAGTACCGCCGCGTCGGCGAGCCGGCCTGGGAAGCACCAGGTCGCGTCGATGGTGCGGGCCCGCGCCCGTTCGGCCGCGGCGTCCGACGGGTGCCCGGCGAGCCGCAGCACGTGCGCGCGGTGGTAGGCCAGCAGCGGGCGGGCGGCGGGCTGCCCCGCGGGCCGGTGGTCCTCGCGCGCTTCGGCCTCGGCCAGGCACGCGAGGGCGGCGTCGTGCTCTCCCACCCCGGCGAGCTCGATCGCGACGTCGAGCAGGGTCTGGGCGTCGCCGCTCGCGGGCAGGCCGTCCAGGTGCCGCAGCCAGGCGTCGAGCGGGTCGAGCGCGCGGGCCGCGGCCAGCACCTCGGCGGCGGCGGCGTGCTGCCGGAGGCGCTCGTGGCACACCACGGTCAGCGCGAGCGCCTGCAGGTGCTCCGGCTCGGTACGGCGGACGTCGGCGAGCCGCGCCAGGGCCTGCTCGTGGCGGCCGGCCCGCGCGTCGAGGCGGGCCATCCGGTAGCCGGCCCCGGCCCGCCAGGCCCGCGACCACGCGGCCTGCGCGTAGGCGTCGTAGGCTCCGGCGCCGTCGCCGAGCTCCTCGCGCACCAGGCCGAGCAGGTAGAGCGCGGTGGTGTCGCGCGGGCTGCGGTGCAGCCGGGTCAGCCGCCCGACGGCGCGCTCGAGGTGGTCGCGGGCTTGCGCCGGGTCGCCGGCGGCGTAGGCGCGCCGTGCGAGGCCGACCAGGCTGTCCGTCTGGCCCGGGTCGCGGCGCAGCGCCTCGTGCCAGTAGGGCTCGGGCGCGCGGGTCGCGTGCCGGTAGAGCTCGAGGTGCGCCGCGATCAGCGCCAGCTCCTCGACGCTGCCGACCTCCTCAGGAGCTGGCGGCTCCTGGGCGGTGTCGGGCTCCTCGCTGGTCGCGACTTCGCTGGTTGAGCTTGCCGAAACCTGGGTCTCGACAAGCTCGACCAGCGAGGGCGCGACCACCGAAGGCTCCTCCCACGTCACCAGGACCCGTCCCGCATGGGTCACCGTCACCGTGAGCGGCCCGGTTCCGGCGGGCAGGTCGTGCGCCAGCTGAGCCGGGTGCGCCGGGTCGGCGTCCGCCACCTCGGTCGCGATCACCCGGCCCTCGGCCGACAGCGTCACCTCGATCCCTGCCAAGGGACGCGGCACGACGACGCCGGTCCGCGCCGTCGTACCCGAGCGGGTCCGCAACCGCTCCAGGCGGACCGCGGCGTCCAGCGTGGCCCGGTCCACCCGCCCGACCTCGCGGAACGGGTACCAGAACTGCGAGAACACCTTGGTCTCGCCCGGCGCGAGGTAGGCGAAGTCGGGCTGGTTGTCCGTGAACACGCCGGCCATGAGCTCGACGTAGTGGGCGCCGTCGTCGGCCAGGTTCGCGTCCCAGGCGTGGCCGAACGGGGCGTTGCCCCAGGTCCACTGCTTCTTGCCCGGCGAGAGCGCGCGGTCCGCGACGTGCACGAACCCGAGCCGGGCCGCATGGTCGTACCCGCCGAAGAACTCCTCGTCGCTGCGCAGGCACATGTACGACGTCGGCACGGGGATGTTGCGGTACCAGTCGAGCCGGTCGCCGGTGAGCTCGACGCCGCCGGCCGCCGTGCGCACCTCGCCCGCCAAGGCCGGGTAGTCGACGCCGTAGTACGGCCGGTCCGCGTGGGGGAACGCGGTGATCGCGCGCCGCGCGTGGTCGGCGACGAACGTGACGTCGTGCGGGAAGAACGACTGGTAGTCGTCGCCCACCTTGGCCGCCACGTTGGCCCACCACAGGAACGACTGCGGCAGCTCGCTGCGGTTGTACAGCCGCACCGCCAGCTCCAGCACCGCGCTGCCCGGCCGCAGCCGCACGCCGTGCATGCCCTTCATCCGCGTGAACGGGTCGTGGTCGGAGCACCAGACGACGACGGCGCCGTCCGGCTCCTCCTCGATCTCGACGTCCACCGGCAGGTAGGTCGCCGGGCGGTGGTGCTGCGGCCAGTTGAGCTCGACGCCGCCCGCCACCCACGGGCCGGCCAGGCCCACCAGCGCGGGCTTGATCACCGGGTTCGTCCAGAAGAAGTCCTGGCCGCCGGCCCGCTCGCGGGCCACGTGGATGCGCCCGCCCAGCTCGGGCAGCACCACGACGCGCAGCCACTCGTTCTCCAGGTGCACGGCGCGCCAGGCCCGCTGGTGGGGCTCGTCGGCGATCTGGTGGTGGAACGGCAGCGGGTACACGCGGCCGGACGACCCCTGGTACACCCGCCGGTCCAGGTACGCCGGGAACCGGTCGGGGGGCAGAGGCTCGTAGGTGGTCAGGGTGAGCGGCGCCTCCCAGGCGGCCGCGGCACGGCCGGCCAGGTCGTCGGGCCGTGCGGGAAGGTCGAGCAGCGACTCCTCATCGAGCATGTGGCCGACGCTACGAACCCGGACCGGGTCCCGGGAAGCGACGTATCGACGCACTTGCCTGGACGATCCGACGCTTCCGCGCCGCCCAGGCCGCTGGCTGACGCGGCACGGCCGGTGACGCTACGCTCCAGGGGTGCGAATCCGCGACGGCTTCCCCGGACAGCGCCTGCGGGTGCTGCCGACGACCGTGGTCCGCGCTGCGTCGAAGCAGGGCCCCACCTCGCGCCTGCAGGTCACGGATGCGGGCTATTTCCCGCACGCCGCGAACCACGGGCGCGTGCGCAGGCACGGCGCCATCGGGACGATAGTCATCGTCTCCTCCGCGGGGCGCGGCTGGTGCCGCACGCCCGGCGGCCTGCACCGCATCGGCGCTGCTCAGGCCCTGGTCATCCCCGCCGCGGTGCCGCACGAGTACTGGGCGGACGACGACGACCCATGGACGATCTGGTGGATGCACGCCCGCGGCCCCGACACCGACGAGTTCGAGCGCGACCTGGCCGCGCACGCCGGGCCGGACGACGTGGCCGTGGTCGAGGTGCACGACCTGGTGCGCGTCGTCGCCGACCTGGAGCGCGTGGTCCAGGCACTCGAGACCGACGAGACCTACCCCAGCCTGCTGCGCTGCGCGGGCGCCGCGTGGTCGGTGCTCGCCCAGGTCGGGGCCGACGCCGCCGCCGGCAGCCCGGTCCGGGGCGAGCCGGTCCGCGCCGCGCAGGAGTACCTCCGCACGCACCTGGACGCCGTCGTCGAGGTCGCGGCGCTCGCCCGCCGGTTCGGCCTGAGCACGTCGCACTTCTCCGCCCGCTTCCGGGCCGCGACGGGCGGCGGCGTCGTCGAGTACGTCAAGCGGCTGCGGATGGCGCGCGCGTGCGAGCTGCTGATCACCACCGAGCTGCCGGTCGCCGACATCGCGCGCTCCGTCGGCTACCCCGACCCGTTCTACTTCTCGCGCCAGTTCCGCAGCGTGCACTCGTGCAGCCCGACGGACTTCCGCCGCGGCCTCCACGACCGCGAGCGCTGAGCGCCGGCCCCGGGGCGCGGGCCAACCCGGCTGATCGGCAGAACGTCAGGAGATCGGTACCTCGGAATACCGATCTCCTGACGTTCTGCCGACCGTCCGCCGCGCCGCCCCCCGACGAGCCGCCGCGTCGGATCGTCCAGGCAGGTCGTCGGGTTCTGCATTCCGTCGCGGTGCCGGCGCGCGCTTTGCTGAGCGGGTTCCTCCTTCGGCCCCGGCCGAACCGACGACGACGTCAGGAGACCTGGATGTTCACCGTACGCAGCTGGGCGGCGAGGACATGCGCCGCCCTCATCTCGACGACCTTGGTCACGACAGGCCTGGCCACCACGACCCTGGTCACGTCGGCCGCGGCGCTCCCCGCGACGGCCGACGGCGCACGCACCGCCGCGCCGAGCCCCAGCCCCAGCCCCAGCCCCAGCCCCAGCCCCAGCCCCAGCCCCACGCCCTACCAGGGCTGGAACACCTACTTCGGCCTCGGCGGCGACTTCGACGCCGCCGAGGTGCTGGGCGTGGCCGACTTCCTGGTCTCGTCCGGCCTCGCGGAGGCGGGCTACGACATCGTGTGGCTCGACGGCGGCTGGCAGGCCGACGTCCCGCGCGGCGACGACGGGATCCTGCGGGGCGACCCCGAGCGGTTCCCCGACGGCATGGCGGCGCTTGCCGACGCGATCCATGACCGCGGCCTGCGCGCCGGCATCTACACCGACGCCGGACCGTACCTCCCCGGGTCCTGCGGCCTGGGCAGCGGCGGCGGCCACTACCAGACCGACGCTGACACGTTCGCGCAGTGGGGGTACGACGCCGTCAAGGTCGACTTCCTGTGCGGCATCGCGGCGGACCTCGACCCGGAGACGGCGTTCACCGAGTTCGCCGAGGCGCTGCGGAACAACAGCTCCGGGCGGCCGATGATCTTCAACCTGTGCAACCCCGTCACGTCCCCGGACTGGGGCGACTATCCCGAGGAGCAGCAGTCGACCTGGTCCTGGACGTACGCGCCCGGCATCGCGGAGTCCTGGCGCACGTACACCGACGTCGGGTTCGTGGGCGACATCCGGTTCAAGGACGTGCTGCGCAACTTCGACGCCAATGCGCGGCACCCGGAGGTCGCCGGGCCGGGGCACTTCAGCGACCCTGACTACCTGGCCCCCGGCCTGGGCATGACGGACGAGGAGTTCCGCACCCAGCTCTCGCTGTGGACGATCTCGGCGGCTCCGCTGGTCATCGGCAGCGACCCCCGCGCCGTGAGCCAGGACGCGCTGGACATGCTGCTCGACGACGACGTCCTGGCCATCGACCAGGACCCGCTCGGCATCCAGGGCACCCGCGTCGGCGCGGCCGGCACCACCGAGACGTGGGCCAAGCCGCTGGCCGACGGTTCGGTCGCCGTCGCGCTGCTGAACCGCGGCGACCGGCCCGCCGAGGTCTCGACCACCGCGCGCGACCTGGGCCTGCGCGGGCGGTCGTTCGCCGTCCTGGACACGTGGACGGACGGCCGCACGCAGTCGGCGGGCACGATCCGCGCCGCCGTCCCGGCACACGGCGCCGCCCTGCTGCGGGTCGCGCCCACCCGGGCCGCCGGCGTCCCGCGCGTGGTCGCCGCCCCGCCGACGTTCACGGCCGTCGGGGCCGACGACGTCGCGCCGACCACCGACCTGCTGGCCGCGGCTGGCGACCGGCTGACGGCCGAGGTGACGCTGGACAATGACGGCAGCACGTCGGCGCGCCGCCCCTCGGTCGAGCTCACGGCACCTGACGGCTGGACCGTCAGCCCCGCCGGACCCGCCCCACGCGCGGTGCGCCCCGGCGAGTCGGCCACCGTCACGTTCGCCGTCGACGTGCCGCCAGGCACCGGCACGGGTGGCTACGGCGTCGCGGCGTCGGTCTCGTACGTCGGCGCCTCGGCCGGTGCTACGCCGCCGTCGCGCGTGACGATCGCGCCCGCGGCGCCCAGCGGCGCCGGCGTCGTGCTGTCGCGGCACCCGTGGGTGAGCGCGACCAGCGGCTGGCTGGAGCCGACGGTAGACCAGAGCGTGGGCGGCGGCTCGCCGCTCACGGTGGCCGGCGCCGTGCACCCGACGGGGATCGGCGTCGCCAGCCCGTCGGTCGTCCGGTACTACCTGGGCGGGGCATGCGTCCGGCTCACCGGCGGCGTCGGGATCGACGACGTCGTCGGCAACGTGGGGCCCGAGGGCGGCACGGCGACCTTCGACGTCGTCGGCGACGGCGAGACGCTCTGGTCGAGCGGCACCGTGGAGCGGGGCGCGGAGGTCCCCTTCGACGTGGACGTGACGGGCGTCCGCGACCTGTCCCTCCGCGTGGGCGACGCCGCCGACGGCGGCTACAACGACCGCACCGACTGGCTGTCCCTCACGACCACCTGCTGACCCTGTCGTTGAGTGCTGGGTATTTGTCGGCTCGAAACGTTTCGAGCCGACAAATACCC
>NZ_JBHUUX010000036.1:0-55637 GCF_042670845.1 Promicromonospora sp. NPDC057138
CCTGTCCGCTCCGCTCGGAATTTCCTCCGAGCCGGAGCGGACAGGCGCTCTACTTCGCGGACCGAGAGGTCAGAGGGTCTGTGCCAGGCGGTAGTAGGCCTGGTTGTGGCGCACCTGATCGGCGAAGCCGCGGCGCGTCGTGTCCTCGTCGATGACAAGCAGCTCAGTGCGCGCGATGTTCGCGAACACCTCGAACGCCTCGATGCCCGCGGCCGTCGACATGACGGTGTGGTGCGCGCCGCCCGCCGTCAGCCAGGACTCGGCGGAGACGTCGAACGACGGCCGCGGCGCCCACATCGCGCGCGCCACAGGCAGCTTCGGCAGGTCGTGCGGCGGGGTGACGACGTCGACCACGTTGGCCGTCAGGCGGAACCGGTCCCGCATGTCGGCGAGCGAGACCACGACGGCGCCCTCGACGGCGTCCGCCGAGAAGACCATGCGGACCGGGTCCTCCTTGCCGCCGATGCCGAGCGGGTGGATCTCGATGCGCGGCGTCGAGGTGGTCAGCGAGGGGCAGACCTCCAGCATGTGCGCGCCGAGGATGAGCTCGGAGCCCGGGGTGAGGTCGTAGGTGTAGTCCTCCATGAGGCTCGCGCCCCCGGGGAGGCCGAGTCCCATCACCTTGGCGGCCCGGACGAGCACCGCCGTCTTCCAGTCGCCCTCGGCGCCGAAGCCGTAGCCCTGCTCCATGAGGCGCTGCACCGCCAGGCCGGGGAGCTGGCGAAGGGCGCCCAGGTCCTCGAAGTTGGTGGTGAACGCCTTGGCGCCGGCCGCCTCGAGGAGCCCGAGCAGCGCTATCTCCTGGCGCGCCGCGTAGCGCAGGGAGTCGTGCCGCTCGCCGTCCGCCCGGAGCTCGGGGGCGACGTCGTACTTCTCCTCGTACTCCGCGACCACCTTGTCGATGGCGGACTCCTCGACGGCGTCCACCGCCGCCACCAGGTCGTTCACGCCGTGCGTGTTCACCGAGACGCCGAACCGCAGCTCGGCCTCGGTCTTGTCGCCCTCGGTGACCGCGACGTTGCGCATGTTGTCACCGAACCGGACCAGCTTGAGCTCGTGCGTCGCCGCCCAGCCGGCCGCGCCGCGCACCCAGGTGCCCACCCGGCGCGTGACCGCCGGGTTCGAGACGTGCCCCGCCACCGTGGTCCGCGCGACGCCGAGCCGCGTGGCGATGTACGCGTACTCGCGGTCCCCGTGCGCGGCCTGGTTGAGGTTCATGAAGTCCATGTCGATGTCGTCCCAGGGGAGCTCGACATTCGCCTGCGTGTGCAGGTGCAGCAGCGGCTTGCGCAGCGCGTCCAGGCCCGCGATCCACATCTTCGCGGGGCTGAAGGTGTGCATCCACGTGATGACGCCCAGCACGTTGTCGGCGCCGTTCGCGTCCAGCATCGCGCGGCGGATCGCCGTCGAGTCCTTGAGGACCGGCTTCCACACCACCTTGACCGGCACGTCCGACGACGCGTCCAGCGCCCGGGCCACCTCCTGGGACTGCTCGGCGACCTGGGCGAGGGTCTCCTCGCCGTAGAGGTCCTGGCTCCCGGTGAGGAACCAGACCTCACGGTCCGCGTAGGGCTTGGTGCTCATGCCTGTCCTTCCGTGTTCACTGCGGCGGTGTGCTCTGCGGCGGTGCCCGACGGCGTCGTCGCGGGCTGGCCGTAGACGTTCTGGTAGCGGTCGTAGAGAGAGTCGATGTGCTGCTGTTCCATCGGGACGGGCTCGCCCAGCTGGCGGGAGATGTGCACCGTGCGGGCGACCTCCTCGACCATCACGGCGGCCTTCACCGCCGCCTTGGCGTCGCGGCCGATCGTGAACGGCCCGTGGTTGCGCATCAGCACCGCGGGGCTGCGGTGCCCGCTCAGGGTCTCGACGATGCCCCGGCCGATCGAGTCGTCGCCGATGATCGCGAACGGGCCCACGGGGACCGGCCCGCCGAACTCGTCGGCCATCATCGTGAGCACGCACGGCACCTCCTCGCCGCGCGCGGCCCAGGCCGTCGCGTACGTGGAGTGGGTGTGCACGACGCCGCCCACCTCGGGCATGTGCCGGTACACGTAGGCGTGCGCGGCAGTGTCGGACGACGGCGCGCGCGTCCCGTCCACGAGGTTGCCGTCGAGGTCGCACACCACCATGTCCGCGGCGGTGAGGTCGTCGTAGGAGACGCCGGAGGGCTTGATGACGAACAGGTCGGCGCTGCCGTCCGGCACGTCGGTGTTCGGCACGCGCTGCGACACGTTGCCGGCGGTCCAGACCACCAGACCCCAGCGCGGCAGCTCGGCGTGCAGGTCCGAGACGACGGCGCGGACCCGCGCCACCTCGTCCAGGACGGCCGGCGAGTAGTCGGTCAGGGCACGTGCGGTCATCGGTCTGCCTCCTGCGTCGTGTCTCGGGTCCGGAGCGCTTCGACGGCGGCGCGCTCGATCGCCAGGCCCGCGCTGTAGCGATCCAGGAAGGCGGAGTAGCCCGCCACGTCGTCGGCGTCGGGCTCGACGACGTCGAGCGCGGCATCCGCGAACACCTCGGCGCCCAGGAAGGCGCCCAGATCCTGCTCCGGGGCGGCCGCGCCGCGTGCGGACGCGCGGTACGCGGCGAGCACGGCGATGCCCCAGGCACCGCCCTCCCCCGCCGTCCGGCCCACGGCCACGGGCGCGCCGAGCGCGGCGGCTAGCAGGCGCTGGGCCACGCCCTCGGTCTTGAACAGGCCGCCGTGCGCGAACATCGCGTCCAGCTCGACCTGCTCCTCGGCCAGGACGCGCATGCCCAGGCTCAGGGTGGCGAACACGCTGTAGACCTGCGTGCGTGCGAAGTTGCCCAGGGTGAGCCGGCTGTCGGGCGTGCGCGTGAACAGCGGGCGCCCCGCCTCCAGGCCGGTGATCGGCTCGCCGGACAGGTAGTTGTAGGCGAGCAGGCCGCCGCCGTCGGCGTCGCCGTCCAGGGCGGACCGCAGGAGCGCCTCGAAGACGGCGCCCGGCGCGGCCGGCTGCCCCAGCGCGGCGGCGAACTGGCCGAACATCTCGGCCCAGGCGCCGAGCTCGCTGGCGCCGTTGTTGCAGTGCACCATCGCGACGAGGTCGCCGGCCGGGGTGGTGACGAGGTCCAGCTCGGGGTGCACCCGCTCCAGCGCCTTCTCCAGGACGACCATCGCGAAGATGCTGGTCCCGGCGCTGACGTTGCCGGTGCGCGGCGCCACGGAGTTGGTGGCGACCATGCCGGTCCCCGCGTCGCCCTCGGGCGGGCACAGCGGGATCCCGGGCTTCAGGGCGCCGGTCGGGTCCAGCAGCGCGGCGCCCTCCGCGGTCAGCGCGCCGGCGTCGGCACCGGCAGGCAGGACGCGCGGCAGCAGGTCGGCGATGGCCAGCCCGGGCCCGCGGCCGGCTACCAGCTCGTCGAACTGGGCCAGCATCCGCTGGTCGTAGTCCTTCGTCGCCGGGTCGATCGGGAACATGCCCGAGGCGTCGCCGACGCCGAGCACCTGCTGCCCGGTCAGGCGCCAGTGCACGTACCCGGCCAGCGTGGTGACGTGCCGCACCTGCGGCACGTGCGGCTCGGCGTCGAGGATCGCCTGGTGCAGGTGGGCGACCGACCAGCGCAGCGGGATGTTGTACCCGAACAGGCCGGTCAGCTCGGTCGAGGCCCGCTCCGTGGTGGTGTTGCGCCAGGTGCGGAACGGCACGAGCAGCTCGTCGGCGTCGTCGAACGCCAGGTAGCCGTGCATCATCGCCGAGACGCCGAGGGCGCCGAACGTCGTGGGCCGTACGCCGTACTGCTGCTCGACGTCGGCCAACAACGCCGTCACCGAGCCCTGCAGGCCGGACCACACGGCGTCCAGCGAGTAGGTCCACACGCCGTCGACGAGCTGGTTCTCCCAGTCGTGGCTGCCGCTCGCGAGCGGCGCGTTGTCCGGGCCGACCAGGCACGCCTTGATCCTGGTGGAGCCGAGCTCGATGCCGAGGGCTGTCCGCCCCTGCTCGATCGCCTCTCGGAGGCCGGCGAGCCGGCCCACTCCTTCGTCCTGCCGCTCCACCATCGTGGACCGCTCCGTCCTGCCCGCGTCGTCGCGAGGCGTCGTTCATTACAACCGTCGGTCGACCGCCACGGTTGGCGGTCCGCAAACCGTCCCTCGGCGATGTTAGCGCTCACACGATACGTTACGACAGCCTACGTCCTCAACGAGCCGGTCATCCCGGCCGTCCCGGCGCCTGCGCCGAGGTAGAACTGTGGCGAAGTAGAACTCTGGCGCGCTGCGGCTCTATCTCGCCGGGGTTCTCTCTCGCCACAGTTCTACCTCGCCGCCCTACTTCGGCGGGAGCGAGGGGACGCCGGACGGGCTCAGGGCTGGGTATTCGCTCAGCCTCGGGTCCACTGCTGGTTGGTGGCGCCGTTGCACGTGTAGGTGATCACTGCCGCCCCGTTCGCGGTCGAACCGCCATTGACATCGAGGCACTCGCCCGTGGCCCGCGACCGGATCGTCACGAAGCTGCCGGACGCCGCGACCACCGACCACTGCTGGCTGGTGCCCGTCCCGCAGCTCTCCTGGGTCACGTTCGTGGCGTTCTCCTGCACGCAGAGCGCGCTGTGCCGGGCCACGAGGTTGTAGTAGCCGCCGCCCGCGCTCCGGAACCAGAACCGCTGGTTCCCGCCGCCGTTGCAGTCGTACTGCTTGACCTGCGCACCGGCCGCGTAGGACTGGCTGGTCACGTCGGCGCACTTGCCGGAGTGCCTGGCGGTGAGCGACTCGAACGGCCCGCCCTGCCCGGTCACGGTGCCGGCGGCCTCGTCGATCACGAGCTCCGGGTAGTAGCTGAACGCCATGGACGTCGCCGTGGGGAACGTGATCGGCGCCCAGACGTACTTCGAGCCGTTCACGTTCGTGCCGATCGAGTTGCCCCAGCGGTCGCCCATGTACAGGTAGGACGTGCCCGAGGTGCCCTGCACCGGCAGCACGAACGTCGTCTGCGAGCCGTACGCCGTCGAGTCGCCGGCGTTCTGCATGGCCGACCAGCCGGACGCCAGGTTGCTCGTGGTGGCGTACTTCTGCTGGTTCGGGTTCCAGCCCGTGGCGCCCGAGGTCAGCATGAAGTACGTGCTGCCCCGCTTGAACAGCGCGGGGGCCTCGCGGTGGCCGCCGGGCCACGGGTTGGCGACGAGCGACTGGATGTCGGTGTAGTCGGCGGTGAGCCGGTAGATGTGCAGGTCGTAGTTCTCGTTGGCGGCCGAGTACATGTACCCGGTGCCGTCGGTGTCGACGAACACGCCGATGTCGCGGGACATGTGCCCGAGCGGCCGGAAGCTGCGCTGGTAGGTGTAGTTCCCGTCCACGGTGTCGCTGACGGCGACCGCCGCGCGCGCCTCCGAGTAGTCGGCGCCGTTCTCCTTGTGCATCCACATCACGAACTTGCCCGTGGCCTGGTTGTACATGACCTTGGGCCGCTCGATGTTGGCCGTGGCGAGCTCGGGGGCGCTGGCCTCGGTGAGCACGTGGTTGCGGAACTCCCAGTGCACCAGGTCGGTGGAGCGGTACGCCGACACGTACCGGAACGTGTTGTCCGAGTTCCGGTTCTCGCCGAACCAGTAGTAGTACTCACCCACCTTGACCACCCCGCCGCCGTGGGCGTGCAGCGGGTTGCCGGACGTGTCGGTGAACTGGGTAGCGTTCTCGACCGTCTCGGGCGAGGCCTGGGCCGACACGGCGCCGACGACGCTCGTCAGAACACAGGCCAGGGCAGCGAGGGCAGCATAAAGACGCCTCACGGGACCACACTCCTTCATCGCAGTGCAGGATTCGGGCAGGACAGAGCTCGGTGCTGTACGGAAGATCGGGTGGTGCGATCGGGTGGTGCGGGGACAGCGATGGTGCGGCGCACCAGCGTGGCGCGGGGAAGGACGGGGATCCCGACGCTCGGGATCCCCGCCCTCACCGGGGGTCGACGACCGGCGTCAGCCGTTGACGTTGAATCCTTGGTCCGTGCCGTACTTCACGTTCTCCTCCTGCCAGGCGGCGAGGCCGTCCAGGAGCGAGGACTTGTCGAGGTAGGCCTGGCCCACCGTGTCCGCGTAGATGCTGTTCGCGTAGGACTGCCAGGGCAGGTACTGCCAGCCCTCGTTCACGTCCTCGCCCGCCGCGCCGAGCACCTCGTTGATCTTCTGCCCGCCGAAGTACTCGGACTCGTAGCCGAGGAACTCGTCGGACCCCAGCTCCTTGACGGTGGCCGGGAAGCCGCCCGTGTCCATGAAGACCTTGATCGACTCGTCGCTCGCGTTGAGCCACTTCAGGAATCCGGCCGCGAGCAGCTTGTTCTCCGACGCCTCCGGGATGGACTCCGTGCTTCCGCCGTTCTCGGCGTTCGCCGGGGTGCCGTCGTACGTCGGCGTCGGGGCCACGCGCCACTTGCCCTTGCCGTCGGGGACGCCGTCCTCGAAGACGCCGGGCGCCCACGCGCCGAGGACCACCGACGCGATGGTGCCGTCGCCCAGGGCCTGGTACCACTCGTCGCTCCAGCCCGGGAGGTCGCAGAGCAGCCCGTCGTCGATGAGGGGCTGGTACATCTCCGCCCACTTCGTGGTGCCCTCGTCGGCGAGGTCGATGGTGACCGCGTCGCCGTCGGTCTGGAACGGGGTGCCGCCGGCCTGCCAGATCATGCTGGTGGTGAAGCCCGGGTCACCGGAGTCGTTGCCGATGCACGTCTTGGGGTCGTGCTTCTTGATGGCGCGCGCCGCTGCGACGTACTCGTCCCAGGTCGTGGGCACGTCGACGCCAGCGGCGTCGAACACGTCCTTGTTGTAGAAGAACGCCATCGGGCCCGAGTCCTGCGGCAGGCCCCAGATGCCGTCGTTCTGCGTCACCGCGCCCCAGGTGGACGGCGTGTACAGGCTCTCCAGCTCGTCGAACCCGTACTCGGTGAGGTCGGTGAGCTGGCCCGGGAGCTGGAACTGGGGGACGGACTGGTACTCGATCTGCACCACGTCCGGCACGTCCTTGCCGGAGGCGATCACGTTCTGCAGCTTGGTGTTGGCGTCGCCGGCACCCGTGGTGTCCACGAGCGTGACGTCCACCTTCGGGTAAGCCTTCTCGAACGCGGCGACCTGCTTCTCGGCCTGCGGGGTCCAGGTCCAGTACGTGATGCTGCCGCCCTCCTGGAGCGCCGCCTCGATCTCGTCGGTGTCCGCGCCCTCGCCTCCGCCACCGCCGCCTCCCCCACCGCCCGAGCAGGCGGTGAGGGAGGCGGCCAGCAGCGTGGCCACTGCGCCGATCGCAACGCGTCGGTTTCGGATGATGGTCATGGTCTTTCCTTCTTCCACGTCGTCGTAGTTCAGGTCTTTCTGCACTTCGGTCAGGCCTTCACGCTGCCCGCGCTCAGCCCGGACTGCCAGTACCGCTGGAGCACCAGGAAGGCGATGACTATCGGTACGACAGTCAGGAACGAACCGGTGATGACCAGGTTGAACACCGGCTTGGCACCGATGCCTGACGCATCCGCCAGCCACTGGTACAGGCCCAGCGTCAGCGGGTAGAGGTCGGGATCGTTCAGCATGATCAGGGGCAGGAAGTAGTTGTTCCAGGTGGCGACGATCGCGAACAGCGCCACGGTCACGATCCCGGGCGCCAGCAGGCGCAGCGAAATGGTGAAGAAGGTGCGCCACTCACCCGCGCCGTCGACCCGCGCCGCCTCCAGGAGCTCGGTGGGCACGGCCTCGGCCGAGAACACCCACATGAGGTAGAGGCCGAAGGGCGAGACCAGCGACGGCAGGATGATCGCCCACATGGTGTTGGTCAGGCCCACCTGGCTGAACAGCAGGAACGTGGGCACGGCCAGCGCGGTGCCGGGCACCGCGATGGCCCCGAGGATCGACGCGAAGACGGCGTTGCGGCCGCGGAACCGGTACTTGGCCAGCCCGTACCCGGCGGCGGTCGCGAGGATCGTGGCGCCGCCGGCGCCCACGATCACGTAGACCAGCGTGTTGCCGAACCAGCGCACGAAGATGCCGTCGTCGTGGGTGACGACCTGCTGGAGGTTCTCGAACAGCGCGAACGGGCCGGAAAACCACAGGCCGAACGAGCTGAGCAGCTCGGGCTGCGTCTTGGTGATGCTGAACAGCATCCAGGTCAGCGGCAGGATCGAGTAGATGATGAGCGCACCCAGCAGGACGGACAGCGTGACCGACTTGCGCGGCCGAAGATACGAGTAGCCGGCCATCACGCCTCCCTCCGGGTCCCACGAAGCTGGACCACGTACGCGATGATCGCCGTCACGAGGCCCATCACGATCGCGACGGTCGCCGCGTAGCTCACCTGGTTGCCCTGGAAGCTCAGGTTGTAGGCGTAGATGTTCGGCGTGTAGTACGACGAGATCAAGGCCGGCTGGATCTGCTTGAGGATGTTCGGCTCGTTGAAGAGCTGGAAGCTGCCGAGGATCGAGAAGATCGTCGCGATCATCAGGGCCCCGCGGACGGCGGGCAGCTTGATGGACCGCACTATCCGGAACTGGTCGGCGCCGTCGATCGACGCCGCCTCGTAGATCTCGACCGGCACCGTCTTGAGCGCCGAGTAGAGGATCAGCATGTTGTAGCCCACGAACTCCCAGGTCACGATGTTGCCGATCGCGGTGAGGATCCACTGCTTCGTGTACGGGTCGATGAGGCTGAAACCCACCAGGTCGTTGACGCTACCCGTGAGGCCCAGCCGGTCGTCGTACATGAAGCCCCACATCAGCACCGCCACGACGCCGGGCACGGCGTACGGCAGGAAGAGCGCAACGCGGAAGAACTCCTTGCCGTGCAGGCGGCCGCTGTCGATCGCGAGCGCGGCGATCAGCGACAGCGCCAGCATGATCGGGACCTGCACCAGCAGGAACAGCCCGACACGGCCGGCGCCGTCCCAGAGCTTGGGGTCGGAGAAGGCGGCCGCATAGTTGTCGAGGCCGGCGAAGGTGGTCCCGCCCATGAGCTGGTTGCGGAACAGGCTCAGGTACAGGGAGTAGACCAGCGGGGTCACGATGAACAGCGCGAACACCACAAGGAAGGGCGTCACGAAACTCCAGCCTGCCGCGGAGACGCGGAGGCTCGGTGGGCGGCGACCAGGCACTGGCGCACCCCTTTCCCCGGACCGCCATGTCCGGAATCGCCTGGACATCAATGTCCCGGAAAGCGTCAGGCAACAATGCTGCCCGAAGACGGAAATGTCAACGTAAACATCCTCGTGCGCGGTGACTCTGCCACTGCGGTGCGGACCTGTCAACGCCCCCATTGGGCACCGGACGACGATGTTGCGCAACTGCAACCCTGGAGTCTGCTCCGGGCGTCCACAGGGCTGCGGACGCGCCTTCACGTCCGCGGCGCCGCAGCACTTCTCCTCACCACTAGCTCGGGCGCGATCAGCTCGGCCGCGGGCTTGCCGCCGTCGACCGCCGCGAGGAGCAGCGCCACGCTCCGCCTGCCCAGGTCGACGAACGGCTGGCGCACCGTCGTGAGCGGGGGGATGAAGTGGCCGGAGCCGTCGACGTCGTCGAAACCGACCACCGACACGTCATGGGGCACCGACACGCCGCACTCCCAGAAGGCGCGCAGCAGGCCGAGTGCGAGCTGGTCGTTGGCGGCGAAGACCGCCGTCGGGCCGTCGCCCGCCTTCACCCGCTGCGCCAGGTCGAGCCCCACCATGTAGCCGCTGTCCGCGGTCCAGCTCGCGATCACCGGCTCCGGGACGGGGAGGCCGTGCTCGGTCAGGACCGCACGCCAGGACTCCTCGCGCTCGACGGCGTCCAGCCAGTCCTGCGGGCCCGCGACGTGCAGGATCTGCCGGTGACCCAGCTCGATCAGGTGCTCGACGGCGAGCCGTGCGCCCGCCCGCTGGTCCACGGCCAGGGGGATGGTCGGCACGTCGGGCTGCAGCTCGCGCGCCGCGATAAGGACCACGGGCACCGGGGCCTGGAACGACTCCACGGCGTCGGCCACGTCGCTGTGCGGCGCGATGACCACGATGCCCTCGACCGCCTGGTCCAAGAAGTGCTCCAGGGCGTCATGCAGGGCGGCGGCGTCATACCGGCGCAGCGTCGCGACGCTCACGTACCAGCCCTGCTCGCGCGCGGCCTCCTCGACGGCGATCAGCGTGCTCGACGGGCCGAACAGCGGGGACCCGGTGGTCACCACGCCCACCGTCGTCGACCGCTGCGTAACCAGGGCGCGCGCCGCGCTGTTGCGCCGGTAGCCGAGCTCCGCGATCGCCGCCAGCACCTTCTCCCGGGTCTCCGGGCGCACGCTCGGGTGCCCGTTCAGCACACGCGAAACGGTCTGGTGGGAGACGCCGGCGAGCGCCGCAACGTCGGCCATGGCCGGCGGTCGCGTCATCGCGGGTCGAGAGATGGTCACGAGGGAATCATCCACCCAGCGCGCGGGCGCGGTCACGCGCGGCGGTCGCGGCGGCCAGGAACGAGGCCCGCACGCCGCCGTCGTCGAGGGCCCGCAGGGCGGCCGCCGTGGTGCCGCCCGGCGAGGTGACCTTCTCGCGCAGGAGCACTGGGTGCTCCCCCGACTCGTCCATCAGGCGCGACGCGCCGAGCAGCGTCTGCGTGGCCAGGCGGCGTGCGACGTCGCGCGTCAGGCCGAGCAGCACACCTGCCTCGGCGAGTGCGTCGGCGACGTAGAAGATGTACGCCGGGCCGGACCCGGAGATCGCGGTGACCGCGTCGAGATCCTTCTCCGCGGTGCGCACCACGGCGCCCGTGCCCGCGAACAGGTGCTCGACCGCCTCGAGATCGGAATCCGTGGCGGCGGCGCCCGGCGCGATGGCGGTGATCCCCGCGCCGATCGCGGCGGGCGTGTTCGGCACGGTCCGTACGACGGCGGTGCCGGCGGGCAGCCGCTGCTCGTAGAACGAAGCGGGGTGGCCGGCCGCGACGGTGACCACCACGGCCCCTGGGTCCACCCCGGGCGCGATCTCGTCGAGCAGGGCGCCGACGTCCTTCGGTTTCACCGCCACGAGGACGAGACCCGCGCCCCGGACCGCCGTCACGTTGTCGCTGGTGGTGGCCACCTGGTAGGTCTCGCGCAGGTGCTGGGCCCTGGCCTCGGTCCGCACGGTGGCGACGACGTCAGCGGACGCCCAGCCTGCCGAGAGCGCGCCCGCGAGCACCGCCTCGCCCATGTTCCCGGCCCCGAGTACCGCAAGTCGCTGGTTCACGGCGCCATTCTCCCCCGCCGCCCCACTGGGGCGCTCACAGCGGGAAGGCCGCGTAGAAGTCCTCCATCGCATCGGCAGGGCCGGTCGCCTGCATCACGGCGGTCCCGTTCTGCCAGACGACGACGGCCTTGCCGCCCTTGGCAGGCACTATCGCGTACTGGCCCACCACCTTCTTGCCGACCTTCACGTCGCCCTCGCGGTCCGCCTCGCCGGCGGCCTGGGTCCAGGCCGCCGCCGCAGTGGCTGCCTCGTCCGACGTCGCCCACTGGCCCGCCACGAGCGCCACCTCGCCGGAGCCGCCGTCGGAGTACTCCGCGTTCCAGGCCTCCAGCGCGCCCTGCTGCTTGGGCTCCTCGGCCTTGCTGAGCGTGCCCAGCGCGAACTGAAGCACCGCGGACGGGAGGGCCTTCTGGAAGGCGGTCTCGTCGCCGGCGCGCTCCATCGCCTTCACCGTGGGGGTGGGGGCCGGCGCCGTGACCGTCACCGTGGGGACGGGCTGCGGCTCCGTCTCGCTGCTGCGCCAGAAGCCGGGCCACGCGAAGCCCGCCACGAGGACCACGGCGAGCAGGGTCACGAGCAGGCCCACGACCACCACGAGCCGACGGCGGCGGTACACCGCGGGCGACGCCTTGTTCGCGGCCACCGACGCGGTCGCGCCGGTACGCGGTGAGTTCACGCGCTGGTCGGTCATGTCCTGGCTCCCCGTGCTCGGTCCACCGGGTGCGTCACGGTGGCTCAGCGGAAACCTTATGTCGGAGCACTGACATCGGCGCGCAGGCACACCGCGAGCAGTGCCGCGAACCCGGCCGCCGAAGCCGCGCACGCGGCGAGGAGACCCCCGGCGTAAGCGGTGAGGCCGTTGCTCCACGCCAGTGCCGCCCAGGCATGACCCTCCGTCGAGACTGCTGCCAGGACGGAGGCCCCAGCCGCCGGCACGGCGATGACGCCAAGGAGTGTCGTGACCAACCACGTCGCGACCTCGCCGGCCCCCGCCCCGCGTGCGGTGGGCGGGCCCGCCCACCGCGCCGGCGCGAAAGCGCACACCACAGCAGTCCAGGCCACCACGACGAGCACCGCCGCGACGACGTCGGACGGGCGGTGCCAGCGGTCCGCGAGTGCCGCCAGGCCCATGGCGCAGGTGGCTGCGGCACCTGCGAGCGCCGTCGCCGGCCGCCAGCCCCGCGGGACGACGAGCAGGAGCGCCGCCCAGGCCGCCGCCACTACCGTGACGTGGCCGCTCGGGAGCGTGTTCACGTCCCGGTTCCACTCGCCGACGAGGCCGACGCGGTAGAGCAGGCCATCCTTGATCACCTGCGTGGCCAGGTTCGACCCCAGGATGACGACGGCGGCCAGGCCCGTGGCCGCCCACCTCTGGCGCAGCAGCCCGATCCCGCACACCACGAGGAGGCCGGCCGCCAGCCACGGCAGCGAACCGAGGAGCAGTACGGGCTCCACGAGGTGGTTGACGACGTCCTGGTACCGGTCGGCCGTCTCGAAGGCGCGCTCCTCGACGCGCTGCCCGGGCCACGTGGTGACCATCGCCCACCAGACGAGCCAGGTGCCCAGCGCCGCCGCGAAGGCAACCGCGAGCCCGGCCGCGCGAGCTGTCGCCTGGCGGCGGGCTCGCTCAGCTGTCAGAGGGCCGGGCTCGGTATGGGATCCGGCGCGGCGCGCCAAGCGCCCGTCGGAGGACAACATGGTCGCAAGATACCTGGTCAGGCTGACCGCCGTGACGCTACGGGGGAGCACGGCGGAGCGATCTTCGCGGCCACTGTCAGTGGCGGCACGTACGTTTGCGCTCGTGACCTCATCGACCTCCAAGCGGGCCAGGCCCGCATACCGCTGTACCGAGTGCGGCTGGACCACCGTCAAGTGGGTCGGCCGCTGCGGGGAGTGCCAGGCGTGGGGGACCGTGAGCGAGGACGGGCCGGCGGCGTCGGGCCCGCGCACGGCCGCCGTGTCCCCCGCACGCGAGCCCGCCCGGCCCATCGCCGACATCGACGTGGAGTCCGCACGCGCCAACCCGACCGGCGTCGGCGAGTTCGACCGGGTGCTCGGCGGCGGGCTGGTTCCTGGTGCGGTGATCCTGCTCGCGGGCGAGCCGGGCGTGGGCAAGTCGACCCTCCTGCTCGCCGTCGCGAGCAACGTGGCCGACGGCGCCCTGGGGCCCGACGGCTTCGAGTCGCCCCGCACCGTGCTGTACGTGACCGGCGAGGAGTCCGCCGGTCAGGTCCGGCTGCGGGCCGAGCGCATCGGGGCGCTGTCGCCCACCCTGCTGCTCGCCGCGGAGACCGACCTGGGTACGGTGCTCGGCCACCTGGAGGCGAACCAGCCGGACATGCTCATCGTGGACTCGGTGCAGACCATCGCGTCCGGGCAGGTGGACGGCGCGCCGGGTGGCGTATCGCAGGTGCGCGAGGTCGCCGCCGCGCTGATCGCGGTGGCCAAGGAGCGGCAGATCCCGACGATCCTCGTGGGGCACGTGACCAAGGACGGCTCCGTCGCCGGCCCGCGGACGCTGGAGCACCTGGTCGACGTGGTGTGCCAGTTCGAGGGCGACCGGCACTCGCGCCTCCGCATGATCCGCGCGGTGAAGAACCGGTACGGCCCGACGGACGAGGTGGGCTGCTTCGACCTGTCGGAGAGCGGGATCGTCGGGCTGCCGGACCCATCCGGTCTGTTCCTGTCGCACGCCGGCTCGGGGGTCGCCGGGTCGTGCATCACGGTGACGCTGGAAGGACGGCGCCCGCTCGCCGTCGAGGTGCAGGGGCTCGTGGCGCCCAGCCCGCTGAACAACCCGCGCCGTGCGACCAGCGGCGTCGACTCCAGCCGGCTCGCCATGATCCTCGCCATGCTGCAGCGGCACGGCGGGCTGCTCCTTGCCGACCAGGACGTCTACGCCTCGACCGTGGGCGGTGCCCGGATCACCGAGCCGGCGTCGGACCTCGCGGCCGCACTCGCGCTGGTCTCCGCCCGCACCGGCCGGCCGCTGCCGGGGGCCACGGTGGCCGTCGGCGAGGTCGGCCTGGCCGGGGACCTGCGCCCCGTCGCCGGGCTGGACCGGCGCCTCGGCGAGGCCGCGCGCCTGGGGTTCGCGCACGCCGTCGTGCCGCACGGGACCGGCGTCAAGGCGCCGCACGGGCTGCAGCTCGTCGAGGCGGCCCACATCCGCGATGCCGTGCAATGGGCGCAGTCCGCAGGTGGCTGAGCTGGCGACGAGATGGACAGCCGGTGACCGGTTCGTGAAACGAACTGATTGTGACCCGGCGCACAGCGTAGGATTTCTTCGTGGCCACGACCTCCTCGCACCCTGACGAGCTGCTCCGGGAGACCCTGGCCGCTGTCGCGCCCGGGACCGAACTCCGCGACGGACTCGAACGCATCCTGCGCGGCCGTACCGGCGCGCTGATCGTGCTGGGCCTCGATCCGACCGTGGAGCAGATCTGCTCCGGCGGTTTCTCGCTCGACGTCGACTTCTCGGCCACGCGCCTGCGCGAGCTGTCCAAGATGGACGGCGCCGTGGTGCTCGACCGGGGTGCCACCCGTATCCGCAAGGCAGCGGTGCAGCTCCTGCCCGACCCGACCATCGAGACCACCGAGTCCGGCACGCGCCACCGCACCGCCGAGCGCGTCGCCAAGCAGACTGGCTTCCCGGTCATCTCGGTGAGCCAGTCGATGCGGATCGTCGCCCTCTACGTGGGTGGGCAGCGGCACGTGCTGGAGGACTCGGACACGATCCTCGGCCGCGCCAACCAGGCCCTCGCCACGCTCGAGCGGTACCGCGCTCGCCTCGACGAGGTGTCCGGCACGCTGTCCGCGCTGGAGATCGAGGACCTGGTCACCGTGCGCGACGTGTGCTCGGTGGTGCAGCGCCTCGAGATGGTCGGCCGCATCTCCGACGAGATCGCCGGCTACGTGATCGAGCTCGGCGTGGACGGCCGCCTGCTGGCGCTGCAGCTCGACGAGCTGATCGGCGATGTCGGCGCGGACCGCGAGTTCGTGATCCGCGACTACGTGCTGGGCCGCAAGGACCGCACGCTCGCCGACGTGCAGGCCGAGCTGTCCGCGCTGACGTCCCAGCAGCTGCTCGACATGGGCCAGATCGGCCGGATCCTGGACCTTCCCGGGGGCGGGGACGCGCTCGACGCCGCCGTCGCGCCCCACGGCTACCGGCTGCTGTCCAAGGTGCCGCGCCTGCCGAACACCACCATCGAGCAGCTCGTGGGCCACTTCAGCAGCCTGCAGAAGCTCCTCGCCGCGAGCGTCGACGACCTCATGTCGGTCGACGGTGTCGGCGAGCAGCGCGCCCGGACCATCCGCGAGGGCCTGTCCCGGCTGGCGGAGTCCAGCATCCTGGAACGCTACGTCTGACACCGTCGAGTGCTGGATCTTCGCCCCGTCGATGCGCGAAACGGGGCGGATATCCAGCACTCAACGCTGTGATCAGGGCTTCTTGCTCGGTTTGTCGGTCGACTTCTCCGTCGACTTCTCCGTCTGCTTGTCGGTCGACCTCTCGGCCGCTTCCTCGCTCCTATGCGCACTCCGGTCGGCCGACGCGCTGCCGGACGGCCTCGCGGACGCGCTTCCCGATGGGCTCCCGGAGGGCGACGGCGACCCGCTCGGCTCCGGCACCGTGTACGTCACCCGGACGACGTCGCTGGCCACGCCTTCGACGTCGGCGAGCGTGGCCTGGGCGGTGTACTCGCCGGCGACCAGCTTGGGCTGGCCGGGGGCACAGCCGGGCGCCGACCGGGAGTCGGACCAGCTCGCCTCCGTGATGTCGACGTCGCCGGGCCCGAGGAGCAGCAGCCGCTCCTCCTTCTCGCCGGCGCAGTCCGCCGACGACCAGACGCGCTCCGCCGTCGGCTCGCCCACCTCGCCCTGGTACGCGGTCACGGCAAGGCTGCGCCGAGGGCCGTCGACAAGGCACTGCACCTCGCCCTCGTTCTGCAGCGACACAGTGAACTTGACGGGCACACCCGGTGTGACGGCGACGCGGTCGGCCGCGAGACGGATGTCGAGGTCCTCGGCCGCGCACGGCGAGGCTGCGGCGTTCGGGTCCACGGGGTCCGGCGGGTCCACCTTGTGCGACACGATGGACGGCTCGGTCTCGGGCCAGGTCGCGGCCACCCCGATGCCGCCGAGGGCCAGCACGACCAGCACCGCGATCAGGCGCCCGCGGCGACGCGGACCTGCGCCGGCGAGCCCTTGATCGGCGTCGGGGCCTGAGGGCCGCTCGGCTCGCTCCGGTGCACTGACCACCTGCTGAACCCCCTGCTGAACTACTGCTACATGGTCTGACGTGCGGTGACACCCGCGCCACCAAAATACGACGCCGCACACCGCCGCGGCGGCAGCCGCGCCGCCGAGTCGGTCACGTGTCCCACTTCACGGGTCTTGCGCCGCGAGCGCCGCACGCCCGCCCCGCACGTGTCAGACGCTGAGGCCGCCCGGGTGACCTCAGCGTCTGACAGCTCCGGGACGGATCGTGCGGCAGGATGAGTCCTCGTGAGAGGGCTGGAGACGACGCGACGCACCGAGGTGCGCTCCGGCGTCGTGCAGTGGTTCGACGGCGCCGCGCGCGAGCTGCCCTGGCGCGCGCCGGACCGGTCGCCGTGGGGCGTGCTCGTCAGCGAGGTCATGCTGCAGCAGACCCCGGTGGTGCGCGTCGAGCCCGCCTGGCGTGCGTGGCTGGAGCAGTGGCCGACGCCCGCCGAACTGGCCCGGGCGCAGACCGCCGACGTGCTCCGTGCCTGGGGCCGGCTCGGGTATCCGCGCCGCGCACTGCGGCTGCAGGAGTGCGCCAAGGTGATCGTCGAGCGGCACGACGGCGTCGTGCCTCGGACCGATGCCGAGCTGCGCGCCCTGCCCGGCATCGGCGAGTACACGGCGGCCGCGGTGCTGGCCTTCGCTTACGGGAAGCGGTCGGTGGTGGTCGACACGAACGTGCGCCGGGTGCTGGCGCGCGCGGTCGGCGGGACGGCGCTGCCCGCGCCGTCGTACACCGCGACCGAGCGTGCGCTGGCGACCGCCCTCGCGCCGCCCGGCGACGCCGAGGCCGCGCGCTGGGCCGCGGCATCGATGGAGCTCGGCGCGCTGGTCTGCACGGCGAAGGCGCCGAAGTGCGGTGCCTGCCCGGTGGCGGGGTTGTGCGCGTGGCGCGCGGCGGGCTCGCCCCCGGACGCCCACGCCGGCCGACGCCGCACCCAGGCCTGGGCGGGCACCGACCGGCAGGCGCGCGGCCGCGTCATGGCGGAGCTCCGGCAGGCGGACGAGCCGGTGGAAAGAGCTCTGCTCGCGAACCTGTGGCACGACCCGCACCAGCTCGACCGGGCGATCGCTGCCCTCATCGAGGACGGCCTGGCGGAACAGGACGAAGCAAACCGCCTCCACCTGCCGAGGTAACTGGTTGTCAGAGTTCCAGGAGCATGCGGGAGTTGCCCAGGGTGTTGGGCTTGACGCGCGCCAGGTCGAGGAACTCGGCGACGCCCTCGTCGTAGGAGCGCAGCAGCTCGGTGTACACCTCGGGCGTCACCGGCGTGCCGTCGATCTCGCGGAACCCGTGTGCCGCGAAGAAGCCGACCTCGAAGGTCAGGCAGAACACGCGGCGCAGACCCAGCGCGCGGGCCCGCTCCACCAGCGCCTCGAGCAGCGCGTGCCCCACCCTGCGGCCGCGCCAGTCGCGGTGCACGGCCAGCGTGCGCACCTCGGCGAGGTCGTCCCACATCACATGGAGCGCCCCGCAGCCGACGGCGGGGTCGTCCGGCGCGGCGGTCGGGTCCGTCGCCACCAGGAACTCCTGGACCGCCTCGTAGTACCCGACCATCTCGTACGGCCGGAGGATGCGCTCCTGGCTGAGGGGCTCGACGAGGTCGCGGATCGTGCGCACGTCGGCGGGGAGGGCGGGTCGGATCACGGGCGCCATCGGCGCCTCGGGTGTCGTCACGGCGACACACTACGGCCGGGGCCGCGCGGTGCGCCCGGCGCGCACACCAGGCGGACGACAGCCGCCGACCAGAAGGTGCAGACCAGGCGAAACGCATGCCGAACCCGAAAGTGAGCAAGAGAACCTCCCCACATACCCCGGCACACAGGGCAAAGGTCTTGCCAAGTGACGGAATGCGTGGTGAGTTTGGCGCATGGCATCCACACGCCTGACCGCAGACGCGAGGGCCCAGGCGCTGGCCGCTCTCGAAGCCAGCGTCAGCCCCTCGGCCGAGCTCGACGTACTGGTGATCGGGGGCGGCGTCACCGGCGCCGGAATAGCGCTGGACGCGGTCACGCGCGGGTTGTCGACCGCCGTCGTCGAAGCACAGGACTGGGCGCAGGGCACCTCCAGCCGCAGCAGCAAGCTGGTCCACGGCGGACTGCGCTACCTGCAGATGCTCGACTTCGAGCTGGTCCACGAGGCACTCACCGAACGCGACCTGCTGCTACGGGACCTCGCACCACACCTGGTGCGTCCGGTCCCGTTCTTGTATCCGCTGGAGCACCGCGTCTGGGAGCGCGCCTATGTGGGCGCTGGCATCGCCATGTACGACATCCTGGCGACGCTGACGCCGGGCCGCCGTCCGATGCCGTTCCACCGGCACCTGAGCAAGAACCAGATGGAGGCCAAGTTCCCGGACCTGGCGCACGACGCCGCTGTCGGCGCGGTCCAGTACTGGGATGCGTCGGTCGACGACGCCCGCCTGGTCGCCACCCTGATCCGCACCGCCGCGAGCTACGGGGCACACGCCGCCAGCCGCACCCAGGTGGTGAGCCTGACGCAGGGCGCGACGGGCGCCGTGAACGGCGCGGTGGTCGTGGACCTGGAGACGGGCCATGAGATCACCGTCCGGGCGCGGGCGGTCATCAACGCGACCGGCGTCTGGACCGAGGAGACCGAGGCGCTGGCCGGCTCGGATGGCGGGCTGCGGGTGCTCGCCAGCAAGGGGGTGCACCTCGTCGTGCCGCGCGAGCGGATCCGCGGCCACGCCGGGCTGATCCTGCAGACGGAGAAGTCGGTGCTGTTCGTCATCCCGTGGAGCAGGTACTGGATCATCGGCACCACGGACACGCCGTGGAGCCTCGACCCGACGCACCCGGTCGCCACGAGCGCCGACATCGACTACGTGCTGGATCACGCCAACGCTGTCCTGGCACACCCCCTGACCAGGGAAGACATCATCGGCACCTACGCGGGCCTGCGCCCGCTGCTGCAACCGGGCACCAAGGCGGGCACGAGCAGCGCGAAGGTCAGCCGTGAGCACACCGTCGCCTCGCCGACGCCGGGCCTCACCGTCATCGCCGGCGGCAAGCTGACGACCTACCGGATCATGGCCAAGGACGCCGTCGACTTCGCAATCGGGCAGCGCGCCGCCGCTCTCCCCTCGATCACGCACCAGATCCCGCTCACGGGCGCCGTCGGGCTGCGGGCCGTACAGCGTCAGTCGCGCACGTGGGGCAAGCGGTTCGGCTGGGCTCCCCCGCTGCTGGACCACCTGCTGCACCGGTACGGCGCCAACCTCGCGGAGATCGTCGAGCTGTGCGATGCCGATCCCTCGCTCGCCAAGCCGCTGGAGCACGCGCCCGCCTATCTGCGGGCCGAGGTGCACTACGCCGTGAGCCACGAGGGCGCCCTCCACCTGGAGGACGTGCTGGCGCACCGCACGCGGCTCGTCTACGAGGTCGCGGACCGCGGCACCGAGGCGGCCGAGGAGGTCGCGTCCGTCGTCGCGCCCCTGCTGGGCTGGGACGCGTCCGACACGGAGCGCGAGGTCCGTTCCTGGCAGGCGCGGATCGAGGCGGAACGGCACGCCGAGGAAGCCACCGACGACGAGGGCGCCGAACGGGCACGTCTGACCACCCCAGACGTGGCGGCAATGCAGCCGCTACGGAACTAGCGAAACAAGGTACCAAGGGAACCAAGGAAACCCCTACTAGTCCGCCGACGGGACACCCCAGAGGAGCCGCCGGGTTCACCTCCGTACGCCGACATAGTGGTCGGCAGAAAGCGAGTCAACGATGAACGCATTCACGGACATCATGGTTCCGGAGTTCCTGGGCACCATGATCCTGATCCTCGGCGGTGCCGGAGTCGTCGCCAACGTGATCCTCCCGAAGAACAAGGGATTCAACGGCGGCTGGCTGCTCATCAACTTCGGGTGGGGTCTTGCAGTCTTCGCCGGCGTGTACGTGGCATTGAAGTCCGGGGCGTACATCAACCCCGCCGTGACGCTGGGCGTCCTGTCCAGCGGGGCCGAGGAGTTCGCCCCGGGCATCCCGGCCGACTTCGTCAACATGCTCATCTACTGGGTCGCGCAGCTCGCCGGCGCCTTCGTGGGCGCCGTCCTCGCGTACCTGACGTACAAGCAGCACTTCGACGAGGACGCGGACCCGGCGATCAAGCTCGCGGTCTTCTCGACCGGCCCGCAGATCCGCTCGTACCTGTGGAACTTCGTCACCGAGGTCATCGGCACGTTCATGCTGGTCTTCGTCATCCTGTCGTTCGCGAACTGGCCGGGCGACATCGGGCCGCTGGCCGCAGCCCTCCTCGTGACCGGTATCGGCGCGAGCCTCGGTGGTCCCACGGGGTACGCCATCAACCCGGCCCGTGACTTCGGCCCGCGCATCGCCCACTTCGTCCTGCCCATCCCGGGCAAGGGCTCGAGCGACTGGGCCTACTCGTGGGTCCCGGTGGTCGGGCCGCTCGTCGGCGGCGCTCTCGGCGGACTGCTGGCCGCGGCAGTCGCCTGATCCGCGGCCCGAACCTCAACACAGGCTTCGACACAGACAAGGGAGTCAAGACCGATGGCTGACTACGTACTCGCGATCGACCAGGGCACGACAAGCTCCAGGGCGATCGTCTTCAATCACTCCGGGACCATCGTGTCCAGCGGGCAGATCGAGCACGATCAGATCTTCCCGCGGGCCGGCTGGGTGGAGCACAAGCCGGAACAGATCTGGGACAACACCCGCGAGGTGGTGGGTCTCGCGCTGACCAGGGCGAACATCAACTACACCGATCTCGCCGCCGTCGGCATCACCAACCAGCGCGAGACCACGGTGGTGTGGGACAAGACGACCGGCAAGCCGGTCTACAACGCGATCGTCTGGCAGGACACGCGCACGCAGGCCATCGTCGACGAGCTCGGCGGGTCCGAGGGCGCGGACAAGTACAAGGCGATAGTGGGCCTGCCCCTCGCCACCTACTTCTCCGGGCCCAAGGTGAAATGGATCCTCGACAACGTCGAGGGCGCGCGCGCGGCGGCCGACCGCGGCGACCTGCTCTTCGGCAACACCGACGCGTGGGTCCTGTGGAACATGACCGGCGGGGTCGACGGCGGCGTGCACGTCACCGACGTCACGAACGCCTCCCGCACCATGCTCATGGACCTCGACACCCTGTCCTGGCGCGAGGACATCGCCGCGGACATGGGCATCCCGCTGTCGATGCTCCCCGAGATCCGCTCCTCCTCCGAGGTGTACGGAGAGGGGCGCACCAAGGGCATGGTGCCCGGCGTGCCCATCGCGGGCATCCTGGGCGACCAGCAGGCCGCGACCTTCGGGCAGGCATGCTTCGAGGTCGGCACCGCGAAGAACACGTACGGCACCGGCAACTTCATGCTGCTCAACACGGGTACGGAGAAGGTGCCGTCCGAGCACGGCCTGCTCACCACGGTCTGCTACAAGATCGGCGACGCGGACGCCGTCTACGCGCTTGAGGGCTCCATCGCCGTCACCGGGTCACTGGTCCAGTGGCTCCGCGACAACCTGGGCATGTTCGCCGACTCGCAGGACGTCGAATGGATGGCCCGCAAGGTCGAGGACAACGGCGGCGCGTACTTCGTGCCCGCCTTCTCCGGCCTGTTCGCGCCGTACTGGCGGCCCGACGCGCGGGGTGCCCTCGTGGGCCTGACCCGGTTCGTCAACCGGAACCACATCGCGCGGGCCGCTCTGGAGGCCACGGCGTATCAGACCCGCGAGGTCATGGACGCCATGAAGGCCGACTCCGGCGTGGAGCTCACCGAGCTCAAGGTGGACGGCGGCATGATCGCCAACGAGCTGCTGATGCAGTTCCAGGCCGACCAGCTCGGCGTCCCCGTCGTCCGCCCCGTCGTCGCGGAGACCACCGCGCTCGGCGCCGCGTACGCGGCGGGCATCGCGGTCGGGTTCTGGAAGGGCGAGTCCGACGTCATCGCGAACTGGGCGGAGGACAGGCGGTGGGAGCCCAACATGGAACAGGCCGAGCGGGAGCGGCTGTACCGGAGCTGGAAGAAGGCCGTGACGAAGACCTTCGACTGGGTGGACGCGGATATCGGTTGACCTGCAGCTGGTCGAGCGCACCTCGCTGGTCGAGCTTGTCGAGACCGGTCTCGACAAGCTCGACCAGCGTTCGCACTAGGGCGCCAGGAAACGTCGTGCCGTGTCCACGAGGGTTTCCTTCTCGCCTTCTGCGGTGAAGTCTTCCTCGACCGCTATGCGGCCCAGGAAGCCGTCGGTCAGCAGGTAGAGCCACGAGGTGATCCGGTCGGGGGTGAGGTCGGTCCTGATCTCGCCCGCGCCCTGCGCCTTCTCGACCCAGGGCAGGATCAGGTCACGCTGCGCCTGCGCGTCCTCGTCGAGCTTCGCGGCGACGTCCGGCTGGTGCATGACGCCGCCCACCGCGCGCACGAAGCCCGGCATCCGCGGCTCCGCGGCGTCGTCGGCGCCCTGCCTGACGATGTCGAGGAGGACGCCGAGCGGGTCCGTCCGGTCCGCGTAGACTGCCCCGGCCTCACGGACCTCCTCGATGCCCAGCGTCAGGATCGCCAGCAGCACGTCCAGCTTGGTCGGGAAGTAGTGGAAGAACGTGCCCGACCCGATGCCCGCCTGCCGGCAGATCGCCGCGGTGGTGGTGCTGTCGTACCCGCGCTCCGCGAAGACGGTCAGGGCGGCGTCGATGATGACGAGCCGGCGCGCCTCGTGGCGCGCGGGGTCAACGGTCCGCGCCACGCGCGCCCTCGTCGGCCGACGTCGCCCGGCGCACCTGGATCCGGTCGTCCCGGACACGAGCCACCAGTCCGAGCGCGGCCAGGTCCTCGTCCGCCTGGCGACGGGCGGCCTCGTCCGCGCGCTCCTCGAGCCGACGTCGGAGCGCCTCGTGCTCGGCGGCCGTGAAACCGGGCCGGCCGTCGACCCAGCGCTCGAACCGCTGCTCGTACGGGTCCGTGTCCCGCCACGGCCAGCGGTGCTGGTCGAGGGCTCCCCGGACCGTGGCCCCGGACAGGGTGTCGACGTCGAGCCGGGCGCGGAGGCCGCCGTCCGGCCGCAGGAGCACCAGGTCGTTCTTCTCGCGGAACGCGGCGCCGACGTCGGACCGCTCGATCCACACCTCGCGCTCCTCCTGCCGGTGCTCGAGGTGGTCGTCGGAGACGGTGAGCCGGGGCGCCTCGGCGACCGTCATCAGGGCGAAGAACGCGCCGCACACCAGCCCGAGCCCGCCCAGGATCGCGAGCGACCACGGCAGGGTGAGCGTCCCGATCGTCCGGACCGGGCCTGGCGCGGGCAGCGGCGTCGCCTCGATCAGGTCGACCAGGCCCCGCGCGAGCGCGGGCGCGAACCAGCCCAGCGCGAGGCCGAGGGCGAGCACGCCCAGGCCGAGCAGGGCGGCGAGGGCAGGTGGCTGTCGCACCTCGGTGGTCGTCATGAGTCAATTATTAGAGCAGCGACTCCACTAATGCAACGAATCACCGTCGGTCAGCTCCTCGACCATCCAGGGCACGCGCTTCACCAGGGCGCGCCACACGAGCTCGTCGTCCACGCCGTCGTAGACGTGAGCGATCAGGTTGCGCATCCCCTTGAGAGCGGGCCAGCCGATATCGGGATGCAGTTCCTTGAACCACTCCGGGAGGCGCTCGGCAACCGTCGCGACATTCAGGACGATGTGCTCACCAAAGCCTCTGCTCCGTTCCCCGTCGAACGTCTGGGCCATATAGGCCTCGTGCCCTTCGGAGACCAGCTGGCGTGCCTGCTCCCCGAATCGAGCCAGGTCCGCCAGGTACCGGCCGACCTTCTCTCGATCGGCCGCACCCTCTCCCGAGTCTGATGGGCCAGCACCGGCGGTCACAGCGGCACCGCGTCGGCAGCTGCGCGTGCGGCAGCCGGCCCGTGCGCGTCATCGGGAACCACATCCACGTGCACGCCGACTGCCTCCTCGAGGGCTTCGGCCAGCGCGACCTTGTCGAAGATGTCGAAGTCCCGCGGGGTCGTGACCAGCAGGTCGAGGTCCGACTCCGGCGTATCTTCGCCTCGCGCCACGGACCCGAAGACACGCGGGTTGGTCACGTCGTACCGACCGAGCACTTCCCGGACCTGCTCGAGTGCGCTCTCCAGCAGGATCGAAGGCCGCACCCGAAGGGCAGCATCGAGTCGAGCTCGGGTCTCGAGCACGGGGCTGCGGACGCCCTTCTCGATTGCGGCTATCGCTGGCTGCGATGTTCCCGACCTCGCCGCCAGCTCGCGCTGCGTCAACCCCGCGCGTACGCGCCGGGCGCGCAGATCCCTCCCGTAGTTGCCCATGACTTCGATTATATCGACTTGTGATCACGGTGCTAGGTGTCGCCATAGCCCGCAGCGATAGCGTGACCCCGTGCCCATCAGCTACACCCTTCCCGGCGTCCACGTCACCGACCACTCCGTCGACGTCCCGCTCGACTGGTCCCAGCCCGACGGATCCCCCACGATCTCGGTGTTCGCCCGCGAGCTCGTCGATCCCGCACGCCGCACCGAGGACCTGCCGCTCCTCGTGTTCCTGCAGGGCGGCCCCGGCGGCAAGGGCCCGCGCCCGACCGGCCCGGACGGCTGGGTCGGCACCGCGCTCAAGCGCTTCCGGGTGGTACTCCTCGACCAGCGCGGCACCGGGCGGTCCAGCGCGGTCCGGGCGGCTGCGCTCAACGCCGTCGGCACACCTGAGCAGCAGGCCGAGTACCTCGCGCACTTTCGCGCGGACAACATAGTGCGCGACGCCGAGCACGTCCGGAAGACAGTGTTCGACGGCCGCCGCTGGACCTCGCTCGGCCAGTCGTACGGCGGCTTCATCACCATGACGTACCTGTCGTTCGCCCCCGAGGGCCTGAACGCGAGCATCGTCACCGGCGGCCTGCCCGGCCTCACGGCGTCGGCCCGGGAGGTCTACGAGCGCACCCAGCCGCGCGTGATCGCCAAGAACGAGCGGTTCCGCGCGCGCTACCCGCACGCCGTGAAGGCGCTCGGGCGCATCGCCGACCGCCTCTCGACCGGCCAGGTGACCGAGCCGGGCGGCGACATGCTCACCACCCGCAGGTTCCAGACGCTCGGAATGGACTTCGGCATGCAGCCCGGCTTCGACCGGGTGCACTGGATCGTCGACGAGGCGTTCGACTCTCCGCACGGCGGTCCACTCAGCGACACGTTCCTCGCCACGGTGGCGGCGGAGACGTCGTTCGCGACGAACCCGCTGTACGCCGTCCTGCACGAGTCGGTCTACGCCCAGGCTCACACGGGTCCGACGGCGTGGGCCGCCCAGTCCGTGCGCGACGCCGACCCGGCCTTCGGCGAAGACGCCCGCCCGCTGCTGATGACCGGCGAGATGATCTATCCCTGGATGTTCTCCGAGATCAGCGCCCTGCGACCGTTCGAGGCCGCGGCGAACGCCCTCGCCGAGCGGCAGCACTGGGGCGACCTGTACGACCTGCACCGCCTCGCGGACAACGAGGTCCCGGTCGAGGCCGCCGTGTACTTCGACGACATGTTCGTCGACTCGTCGCTCTCGCTGGAGACGGCGGCGCACGTGGGCAACGTGGCGCCGTGGGTCACCAACGAGTTCGAGCACGACGGCCTGCGCCTCGGCGACGTCCTGTCCCGCCTCCTGGACCGCCTGGACGCGCGCGGCGGCCCGCTGCGCGACTAACGGGAGGCGGCCCCAGTCGTCCGACGGCGGCGGCCCGGACGCCGGCGCATCAGCCACACCTCCGCCACGACCAGCGGCACGGTCCAGCCGAGCCAGTTGGTGAGTGCCATCTCGGTCTGCAGCATGGCGATGTCGCTGCCTTGGAACCAGGTGTCCACCTGCGGCCCGAGGACCGGCATCCACACGAGGTGCCACAGGCGGTTGGTGATGATCGACAGAGTGAGCACGTAGCTGCGGACCATCCACTCGCGGTGGTCGTCGAATCGGCGCTGCCGGGCCGCCCGGAACCCGGCCACCGTGCAGGACAGCCACAACACCGCCAGGAACACGTGGCTCACCGCCGACATCGGCCCGAACGGGGAGGCCGAACCGATGATGCCCGCGAGGATCGACGCCGGGATCACCCCACCCAGCACGTACACATGCCCGAAGCGCCGATGCGTCGACCGGAATCGCCGACGGAACCACGGCCACACCTGGAAGAACCCGGTGGTCATCGCGACCGTCGCGAACCCGATGTGGGCCACGAGCAGCGCGTAGTGCCCGGGGAAGGTCGAAGGCACGAGGCTCTGCTGGGGGTCCAGACCCAGGTAGCGCGGCAGCGAGAAGGCGAGGAACGCCAGCACGACCACACCCAGCGGGGCGATCCAGGGCCGGCGCCACCACCGAGGCCGTCCGGCAAGAGAAGCGGTCGGGCGGGCTACGCGAGCATCTTTACGCAGGTCAGAGGCCATACGACGACCGTAAGAAGGCGCTGGCACCCAACCCAGCCTGCACACCCACGGCGCCAGGGTAGGGCCCGCCCTACCCTGGCGCCGCCGTCGAACGTAGGGATAGTCGCACTCCGAGCGCCCATGCAGCGACTACACCTACGTTCGCCCTCATGACAGCCGCCGAGAGCCGCCGCCGACCGAGTCAGGCGCGGAGGGCCGGGATCGAGGCGACCACGTAGCCGTCCACCTCGACGACGTCGCCCGCGGCCAGCGGCGGGTCGCCGGCCGGGACGCAGAGCGTGACCTGGAAGCCGTCGGTCTGCACGCGCGCGGCGGTGAACGCCTGGCCCGTCCGGGAGACGGAGCGCTGCTCGACCGCGAGCACGACGCCGGTCAGGTGCGCGACGGCGTCGGTCGCCGCGGCGTACGCCCCGGTGGGCTCGAAGACCAGGCCTGCCACGCCGCCGTCGACCCGCCCGGTCACCTGCACGGAGTTGCCCAGGACGACGACGGAGGCCGGGCCCTCGACCGGCGGCGCCGCCGAGCCGAGCAGGGCGAGCTCCTCGAGCTGGCAGGCGATCTCGGTGATGACCTCGTCCTCGTCGTTCACGAGCTCGGCGAGCACGAGCCCGCCGTCGACCGCCTGCGGCTCCGACATGATCGCGCCGGGAGAGGCGCAGAACGAGGGCGTGACCACCCGGACCAGGTCGCCCTCGGTAGTGATGATCAGGCGGGCACCGGAGGCGTCGGTCCAGATATGGACGCCGACCTCGCCGTCCTTGGCGATGGTCACCGCCTCGGCGCGAGCGACCGCCACCATGTCGCGAAAGTCGCTACGTCGCCAGACGTCCAGTCCGATGCAAGCCAGGTTCGATGCCACGGTTGCCTACGCTAACCCGGCACCCACCCGGAACGCGCGATACACCGTGAAGCCGTCATTCGGGCGCGTGCTTGTCGAGGAACGCGTAGACCTCGGCGTCGTCGACGCCGGGGAAGGCGCCACGCGGCAGGGCCGCGAGGATCTGCTGGTGCATGCGCCCGGACGGCCAGGCCTCGCCCGACCAGCGCTCGGTGAGCTCCGGCGCGGGGCGCTGGCAGCACGCCGGGTCGGGGCAGGTCGAGACGCGCCGCACCCGGGTGTCGCGCCCTCGGAACCACTTGGCGTGCGCGTACGGCACGCCGACCGTGATGGAGAACGCGCCCGACCCGCCGTCCGGCCCACCGGCCGGCGACATCGATCCGGTCTGGGTGGAGCACCAGAACGTCCCGGCCGGAGTGTCGGTGTACTGATAGAACTCGGTGGCCCGGTCGCGGCGCTCGAACGCCTCGCGGGCCGCCCACCGCCGGCAGATGAGCTGCCCCTCGATGGCGCCCGTGACGTCCTGCGGGAACGGCAGGCCGTCGTTCGCGTAGCCGCGGAACAGCGCGCCGTCGGCCCCCACGCGCAGGAAGTGCAGCGGGATGCCGAGGTGGTGGGTGGCGAGGTTGGTGAGCCGCATCGCGGCGGCCTCGTGCGTGATGCCGAAGGCGTCGCGGAAGTCCTCGACCGCGAGATCGTGCTCCCGCTTGCGCTCCTGGAGGAACGGCACCGCCACGAACTGCGGCACCAGACAGGCCGCGGCGAAGTACGTGATCTCGACCCGCTGGCGCAGGAACTCGCCGTAGGACCGCGGCCGGTCGTGCTCCAGCACGCGGTGTGCCAGCGCCTGCAGCGCGAGCGACCGCAGCCCGTGACCGCCTGGCGTCGACGCCGGTGGCAGGTAGATGCGCCCGTTGCGCAGGTCGGTCACGCTGCGGGCGGACCGGGGCAGGTCACCCACGTGCAGGAGGGTGAAGCCCATCTGCTCCGCCATCCGCGCCACCGTACGGTGGGTGAGCGCACCGCCCGTGTACCCGGCGGCCTTGACCAGCTGCTCCGCGACCGCCTCGAACTGCGGGTAGTGGTTGTCGCGGGCCTCCCGCTCCAGGCGCAGGTCGGTGTTGGCCCGCCGCGCCTCCTCGGGCGTGGCGATCGCCATCTGCTCGCGCCGCGCCAGCTCGTCGTGCAGGCCCACGAGCTGTTCCAGCACCGGCATCGGCAGCTTCTGGCTGGGCTTGACCGCCGGCACGCCGAGGGTGGTGAAGAGCGGGCCGCGCTGGGCCCGGTCGAGCGCGATCTCCAGGGCCGCGCGGCGCGACGGCGGCTCCGCGCTCAGCAGCTCGCTCATCGGCACGCCGAGCGCCTCCGCGATCGACCGGAGGAGCCACAGCCGCGGCTCGCGCCGCCCGTTCTCCACGAGGGAGAGCAGGCTCGGCGCCGAGCCCACCTTCTCGCCGAGCGCATCCAGCGTCAGCCCGTGCGCGGTGCGCAGGTGCCGGATGCGGCGCCCCAGCGTGATGAGGTCGGTCTCGCCGCCCGACGCCGTCGCGTCACCTCTCGTAGGCATGTCGCCTCCGTCAGCTCGTGGTTGTGGGCGTCATCGTTGCGCCTCAAACGGGCGGGTAGTCGCCATGATCACGCTCACAGCCAAGCAGTTGTCTTGCCGTGACCCGGCAACAAGAACCCGCTCCTTCACACTAAGTGAAGATCAGCGATTCTTGACAGCCCCAACACTGGAATTCGAGCGGTTCCGCACACGAGAGTGGAAACAAGCCCGCCACCGTGGCCCGCCGCATGACGATCGGAGCGCACATGTCCGTCCTCGCGAACCCCCGCCGAACCCGGCTCGTCGCCGAGCTCGTCTCCGACCTCACGACCGACCAGAGCACCGCGTCGGCCACGTCGTCCGAGGCGGCCACGAGCCCCGTGCCCCCGGCCGGCGAGCAGGACGTGCGGGCCTGGGTGGCCGGCGTCGCCGCGCTCACGCAGCCCGACGAGATCGTCTGGTGCGACGGCTCGGCCGCCGAGAAGCAGCGCCTCATCGATCAGATGCTCGCCGCGGGCACGCTTGTCGAGCTGAACCAGGCCAAGCGCCCGGGCTCGTACCTGGCCCGCTCCAACCCGGCCGACGTCGCCCGCGTCGAGTCGCGCACCTTCATCTGCTCGCAGGACGAGGAGGACGCCGGCCCCACCAACAACTGGATGGCCCCGGACGAGATGCGCGCCGAGCTGGACGGCGTCTTCGAGGGCTCGATGAAGGGCCGCACCATGTACGTGGTGCCGTTCTCGATGGGCCCGGTGGGCGGCCCCATCTCGCAGGTGGGCATCGAGATCACCGACTCGCCGTACGTCGTCGTGTCGATGCACGTCATGACGCGGGTCTCGGACGAGATCCTGCGGCTCATCGACGCCGGCCAGCAGTGGGTCCCCGCCGTGCACTCGGTGGGCGCGCCCCTCGCCGAGGGCGAGGCGGACGTCGCCTGGCCGTGCAGCGACACCAAGTACATCGTGCACTTCCCGGAGACCCGCGAGATCTGGTCGTACGGCTCCGGCTACGGCGGCAACGCCCTGCTCGGCAAGAAGTGCTTCGCGCTGCGCATCGCGTCGGCGATGGCGCGCGACGAGGGCTGGCTCGCCGAGCACATGCTGCTCATCCGCATCACGTCGCCGGAGCAGCGCCAGTACCACCTGGCCGCCGCCTTCCCGAGCGCGTGCGGCAAGACGAACCTCGCGATGCTGCAGCCCACCATCCCGGGCTGGAAGGTCGAGACCCTCGGCGACGACATCGTTTGGATGCGCCCCGGCCCCGACGGCACGCTGCGCGCCATCAACCCCGAGGCGGGCTTCTTCGGCGTCGCGCCGGGCACCGGCATCGACACCAACCCGACCGCCGTCGCGACCTTCGACCGCGACACCATCTTCACCAACGTCGCCCTGACCGACGACGGCGACGTCTGGTGGGAGGGCCTCACGCCCGAGGCGCCGGAGCACCTGATCGACTGGCAGGGCAACGACTGGACGCCTGCCGACGCCGCCGAGCGCCCCGCCGCGCACCCGAACTCCCGGTTCACCGTGTCGGCGGCCCAGTGCCCCACCATCGCGGACACCTGGGAGGACCCGGCCGGTGTGCCGGTCGACGCGATCGTGTTCGGCGGCCGCCGCGCCACGAACGTGCCGCTGGTGGCGCAGTCGTTCGGCTGGGAGCACGGCGTGTTCATGGGCGCCACCATCTCCTCGGAGCGCACGGCCGCCGCCGAGGGCGCGCTCGGCGAGCTGCGCCGCGACCCCTTCGCGATGCTCCCGTTCTGCGGCTACAACATGGCCGACCACTGGGCGCACTGGCTGACCGTCGGCGACGGCATCGAGGAGTCGAAGCGCCCGACGATCTTCCAGGTCAACTGGTTCCGCAAGGGCGACGACGGCCGCTTCCTGTGGCCGGGATTCGGCGAGAACTCGCGCGTCATCGAGTGGATCGTCGGCCAGGTCGAGGCCGGCCGTGGCCTGCGCGAGGACGTCTCCGTCGCCACCCCCGTGGGTAGCGTGCCCGCACCGGGCACGCTGAACCTGGACGGCATCGAGGTGCCCGACGCCGACATGGCCGCCCTCTTTGACATCCCCACCAAGCCGTGGCAGGCCGAGGCCGACCTGACCGAGGAGTTCTTCGCCCGGTTCGGCGACCACACTCCGGCCGCGCTGCACACCCAGCTGGACGCCCTGAGGGAGCGTCTGGCCCGATGATCTCGGGCGGCTGACGGCGCGACTTCCTCGGGTGGCTACCCGTCGCGCCGTCGGCCGTCCGAACAGGCGTCCCCGGCCAGGTTATTGAGGCATCCTGGCCGGGGATCTCCCCTGTCCGCGCTCAGTACCGCATCCCCATCAGCCCGCGGACGTCGTCCAGGGTGCGGTCCGCTATCGCGTTCGCCCGGGCGTTGCCCCGCGCGAGGATCTCGGCGAGGTGGCGCGGTCCCGCGGCGGCGAGCTCCCGCCGTCGGGCACGCAGTGGGCGCAGGCCCTCCACCACCGCCTCGGTGACCACAGCCTTGAGACGGCCCGCGCCGGCGGCGCCCATCTCGTCGGCGAGCGCCTCCGGCGTCGTCCCCGAGAAGTAGGCGCCGATCTGGAGCAGGTTGGCGATATCGGGCCGGCGCTCCGGTTCGTAGGTGATCACACGGTCGGCGTCGGTCCTGGCCCTCCTGAAGAAGGCCGCCGTCTCGTCCTCGGAGGCGCGCAGCTCCAGGGCGTTGCCGCGCGACTTGGACATCCTGCGGCCATCGTCGCCGAGGACGGTGGTCGACGGCGCGATGAGCGCGTCCGGCTCGGGGAAGTACGGCTGGGCCGCCGCGTACCGCTGGTTGAACCGCCGTGCGATGGTGCGGGTGATCTCCAGGTGCGGCAGCTGGTCCACGCCGACGGGCACGAGGTTGCCGTGGCAGAACAAGATGTCGGCGGCCTGGTGCACCGGGTAGGTGAACAGCAGGCCGGAGATGCCGCGCTTCTGCCGCAGCAGGGCGGCCTCCGCCTCGGCCTTCACCGTGGGGTTGCGCTCCAGCTCGGCGACCGTGACCAGCGAGAGGAACGGCAGCAGGAGCTGGTTCAGCGCGGGCACCGCCGAGTGCGTGAACACCGTGCTGCGCTCGGGGTCCAGGCCGGCCGCGAGGTAGTCGAGCAGCACCTCGCGGACGGTGACCGGCAGGTCGCCGGCGTCGTCCCGGTCGGTGATGACCTGGTAGTCGGCGACGATGAGGAACACCTCGACGCCCAGGTCCTGCAGGCGTACGCGGTTGGCGACGGTCCCCAGCAGGTGGCCGAGGTGCAAGGCCCCGGTGGGGCGGTCCCCGGTCAGGACGCGGTACTCCCCCGGGTTCCGGGCGATCAGGTCTTCCAGGACGGCGGTGCGCTCGCGCGCCGCCGCGGCGGACCGGGTGATGCTGGGCGTCTCGCGAGGGGCGGACGACGGCGTGGTGGTCGCCTCGGGCGACGTGGTGACGGACATGTGGGTCTCCTTGGTCAGGGAGCTGCCCACGCACGGCGTCGGGCACAGAAAAGTCCCGGGCTGCGGCGGGCAGCTCGGGACTTCTGTGCGGGTGGGCGCGTCAGGTCACGGCTGCGAGAGCAGCCGCCACCAGCTCAGCCCGTGCGTCATGAGGCGACCGTAGCACCGGCCGACGGCCGGGTGAACTACCCGGGGCGGGATCACGGTCTCCTCCGGGAAGCGGAGACAATGGAGCCCGTGGGCACGTTCAACCTGAGTTCCATCGTCTCCGCCCTGCCCGAAGCCACGCAGCGTCTGCTGCTCGCCGCGGCGGCCGCGGCGCCCGAGGACCTGCCCCTGTTCCTCGGCAGCCTGTCCGAGCACGCGCTGGCCGACTGGGTGCCCGCCGAGCGATCCGGCCTGGTCCGCCTGGACGCGACCGGCACGCGGCCGCTGCTCTGGGGCGACCCGGACACTCCACGGGCGCTCTACGAGGCGGCCCCGTTCGTGGACCGGCAGGCCGCCCACCGGTTGCTGGCGGACACGCTCACGCGGCGGGCCGACCGCCGTGCCTGGCACCTCGCGGCGGCCACCCTGGGACCTGACGAACCGGTCGCCGCGGCGCTCGAGGACGCCGCCGACGCAGCCCGGGTCGACGGTGGCTGGGCGGGCGCGGCGCGGACCCTGGAGCGTTCGGCCGAGCTGTCGCCGGACTCGACGGACGCCGCGCGCCGCTACCTGCTGGCCATGCGAGCCGCCATGTACGCGGGCGACGGCACCTGGGTCGGCCGCCTCGGCGCCCGCGCGGCCGACCTGACCGACGACCTGTCCCTCTCGCTGGAGGCCGGCCTCGCCTCGGGCTAGGCCCTGTCGCGTACGTCACGTCACGCCGAGGCGGTCACGCTGCTGTCCGCCGTCGCGGTGCGCGCCGCACGCGCGGGACATACCGGCACCGCGTGGTCGGCGCTCTCCCCGGCGTCCGTCGCCGCATACAACTCCGGCCACCGGGCCCACCGCGACCAGGTGGCGGCGGCCCTGGAGGTCGTGTCCCGGGACGGGACGACGCACGAGGCGGACGCCGGGCCGCCCGCCGTGCTCGCACCCGCGATGACGGCGCCGCCTGCGTTCGCCCGCCCGGTCGAGGACGACGCCGGCCCGGACGAGGACCTCGGCCCGCCGCACGCCATCTGGCTCGCCGCCTCGCTCGACCCCACAGGTTCGGTGAAGAAGGTCGAGGCCGCGCTCACCGCGATGGGCCACCCGTCAGGCCTTGATCAGGTGACGCTGAACCAGCTCGGCGGCGCGGCCTGGGTGGTCGACCGGACGACGTACGCGGTGACCGCCCTGCGCACCTTCCTCGACCGGCAGGAGCGGACGGCGCTCGGCGGTGTGAACGCGCTGGTCTCGAACACGCTCGGCGCCGCGCTGCGGGACAGCGGTGCCTGGGACGAGGCGCTGGTCGCGCACGCCGAGGCGGTACGGCTCGCCGGGACCCCGGACGCGGAGATGGTCCGGCGTGTCGCCGACGCCGAGCTCGCGGCGCTCGCCGCGCTCCGCGGCAACCCCGGAACCGCTCGGGAGCTGGCGGCGCGGGCGCTGGTCGGACTCGATGCGGACGCGAGCCGCGCCGTCGGCGTCGTCGCTCGCCGGGCGCTGGGACTGGCCGCGCTGGTCGAGGGCGACCACGAACGCGCCCACGACGCGCTCCGGCTGATCGTGGACGAGCACGGTGACCCGCTTCATCCCCATCTCTCGCTGTACGGGGCGGTCGACCTGGTCACGGCCGCCCTGCGGACCGGCCGGTTCGCGGAGGCGCGCAAGGTCTCGGTCGCCTTCCGGGAAGCGGCCGGGCACGGCTCCGCCCGGCTGCGGGCGCTGGTCGAGCACGCCGCGGCCCTGGTGGCCGCCGCAGCCGAAGCAGCCGCCGACCGGGCGCGGGCCGAGGGGCACTTCGCGGCCGCGCTGGCCGACCGGGAGGGTGCGACGTGGCCGTTCGAACGCGCCCGCGTCCAGCTCGACCTGGGCGTATGGCTCCGCCGACAGCGCCGGGTGGCCGAGGCCCGTCCGCACCTGGTCGCCGCGCAGGACACGTTCGAGCGGCTCGGGTCCGGCCCGTTCGCCCGGCGCACCGCGGCCGAGCTGCGTGCCGCGGGTGTGCGCGCGGCCGGCGCCTCGTCCGGGGCCACCGTGCCGGCGCCGCACCCCGAGCGGGCGGACGACGGCGGCGCCGGCACGCTGCCCGAGCTCACCCCGCAGCAGCGCGAGATCGTGCTGCTCGCTGCGCACGGTCTCACGAACCGGCAGATCGGCGAGCGGCTGTTCCTCTCGCCGCGGACGGTCAGCTCCCACCTGTACCGGGTGTTCCCGCTGCTCGGCGTGACCCATCGGGCCCAGCTCCGGGACGTTCTCGACGCACGGTGACCGTCGGTGCCGTGACCGGTGCAGTCATCTGACGGAAGCGCCCGCCGCGACCCGCGACGGAGGCTGGCGACACCATCGTTCACGGCCGGCCGGAGGGTCGCCCAGGCGACGCAGGTCGGCCCAGAAGAAGGGCCTTCGACATGCCTCTTGTCACCACTTCCGACGGCGTCGAGATCTACTACAAGGACCTGGGCTCGGGTAGCCCGGTCGTGTTCAGCCACGGCTGGCCGCTCAACTCGGACGACTGGGACGTCCAGATCAAGGCCGTCGTGGACGCGGGCTACCGCGCCATCGCCCACGACCGGCGCGGCCACGGCCGGTCGACCCAGACGGCCACCGGCAACGACATGGACCACTACGCGGACGACCTGGCCGCGGTGCTGGATGCACTCGACGTCCAGGACGCCGTGCTCGTCGGCCACTCCACGGGCGGCGGCGAGGTCGCCCACTACCTGGCGCGGCACGGCTCGGGCCGGGTCCGCAAGGCCGTCCTGCGTGGCGCCGTCCCGCCGCTCATGCTGCAGACGCCCGACAACCCCGAGGGCACCCCGCTCGCGGTGTTCGACGACATCCGCGCCCACGTGCTGAGCGACCGCTCGCAGTACTACCAGGACCTCGCGGTCCCGTTCTACGGCGGCAACCGCGAGGGCTCCGCGGTGACGCAGGGGGTGCGGGACCAGTTCTGGCGGCTCTCCATGCAGGCCGGCCTGGTCCCCGCCTACGACTGCATCGCGCAGTTCTCGGCGGTGGACTACACGGCCGACCTGGAGGCCATCGACATCCCCGTCCTCGTCTCCCACGGCGACGACGACCAGATCGTCCCGATCGCGGCCGCCGCGCTCAAGACCGCGGAGATCCTCAAGGACGCGACGCTCAAGGTCCACGCGGGTGCCCCGCACGGGCTCTACGGCACCTACGCGGAGGACTTCTCGAAGGAGCTCCTGGAGTTCATCGCCTCCTGAACAACCCCGGCTGCGAGCTGTTCTCCAGGTCGTCACGACGGCGGGAGGCAGGCTGCCCGACGGCGGGACGACGCCCCGCCGTCGGGCAGCGAGAATGGACCCGTGCCGCACCAGCCTGACGCCCCCGCGCTGCCCGATTCCCCGCTCGCCCACGTCGTGTACTTCGAGCCCCGCATCCCCGGAAACACCGGTTCCGCTATCCGTCTCGCGGCCGTCACGGGCGCGCGGCTGCACCTGGTGGAGCCGCTCGGCTTCGACCTGTCGGAGGCCAAGCTGAAGCGTGCGGGCCTCGACTACCACGACCTCGCCGTCATGGACGTGCATCCGTCGCTCGACGCGGCGCTCGACGCCGTGCCGGACGCCCGGGTCTACGCGTTCACGACCCGCGCGACCACCCGTTACACCGACGTGACGTACCGGCCGGGCGACATCCTGCTGTTCGGGCCCGAGCCGACGGGCCTGCCGCCCGAGGCGCTCGCCCACCCGCGCGTCACCGACGAGCTGCGGATCCCGATGCTGCCCGGACGCCGGTCGCTCAACCTGACGAACGCGGCGTCGATAGCGGTGTACGAGGTGTGGCGGCAGGCGGGGTTCGCTGAGGGGGCGTGAGGCAACGATCGCTCGCAAGAGTGATGTTGAGATTCTCGCAAAAGTGATGTTCGCGCTCAGACACTCGACTCAGGAGATCCCGAGGTGTACCAGCAGGGCCTCGTCGAGCGCCGCCACTTCCTCTGCAGTGAGCTTTCCTACGCGGTTGACCAGGCGGGCCATATCAACGGCACGCACCTGCTCTGCCTGCGCCTTGGAATCGACGGGGAGCCCCGAGCCACGCTTCGAGACCAACGTCTGGAACGAGTGCACCCGCTTGACGTTGCTCGTCAGCGGCACGATCGTCAGCACGCCACGCCCAAGTCGTCGAGCTGCTGCGTTGTAGGCGTCGTTCGACACGATCACGACCGGCCGAACCTTGTTCGCCTCGGATCCCCGAACTGGGTCGAGGTCCGCATACCAGATCTCACCGCGGTACATCGGACTCCAGCCCGTCGGCCACCGTCACATCCCAGACCTCGGCCTCGCCTGAGTCATACCACTCTGCGATCGCCTGCTCAGCCTCAAGCGTGAGCGCCATCTGTCGAAGCGCAACGATCGCCTCGTGGACGGCGGCCGACCGTGACCCAAGGCCCTTGTCTTCCACGTAGTCGTCCAGGAACCGTAGATCCTGCTCCGGAATGCTCACACTAACCTTCATACCCTTGATCCTACCCGAGTCGCCCCATTCTGGGCCAGGGGTAGCACCACGTTGACGCCCGCCCGCCCGCGTCGACCGGCCTGGGGCTACGGCCGGACGACGAGGACGCGGCCCGGGGCCAGCTCGTACCGCCCGGGTACGACACCGGGGCTCGCCGCCCCGGCCTGCGCGACCACGGTGACGGGCGGCTCGCCGACCATGCGATCCGACGTCGGGAACCAGGTACGGCCCGGGCTGACCAGGATGAGCATGCCGTCGATGTGCCCGGCCGGGCTGAACGTCGCCGACCCGGCCGGGTAGCGGCCGATCCCGGCGTCGGCGAGCCGGTCGGCGGTAGCGACGACGTCGGGCACCGCGATGCCCACCTCGCTCACGGAGAGCAGGTCGCCGGCGCCGAACGGGACGAGCTGGGTGCCGGACCCGTGCGGGCTCGAGGCCTTCGCCCCCGACACGTGCCCGGCACCCAGCGCTGAGGGGAGGTCCCGGCGCGCGATGACCTCCAGGACCGACCGGTCGGGCCCGGGGAAGTAGAGCGATCGCGCGTTCCAGGCGGCCTGCGCCTCGAACTCGGTGCGGTCGCCGTCGCCCAGCAGCCCGGGGCCCGCCTCGAGGAAGGCGCGGGCCGCGTCGAACCGCGCGTCGTCGATGAGGAAGGCGTAGTGCTGGTCGCCCGCGGCGCCCGGATCCTCCCGGAACCGTATGACCGATCGCCCGACGGCGACCTCCACCGCCCCGATCTCCTTCCGCACCGGGAGCCCGAGAATGGTCTCGTAGTACGCGGCCGTCTCCGCCGTCGATCGGGTCACCGTGTCGACGCTCATGATCTCCATGCAGGCCAGCCAACAACCTGAATCTTGGTTGAGGTCAAGCCCCGCGTCGACGATGCGCTACGACAGCAGCCAGGACGCCGACCGGCGCAGGAGCTCCCGGTGCCCCTCCGAAGCGAACGAGCGGACGTCGTGTCCCAGCCCCGAGTACACGCTGCGGCCGCCGTGCGCCTCGTTGACCCAGAGGGCCGGCTGCTCGGCACCGTCGTCGTCCCGGGTGGTGCCGAGGACCCGCGTTCCGGGGGCGACCTGGAGGCGGCAGTAGCGCTCGTCGAACGCCTCGACCGCGGCGAGGCCGTCCGTGACCGGGTGCCCCTGCGCCAGCTCGAACCGCGCTGGGCCGATCGGCGGGTGCATGGACTCGCCCGGGATCCAGCGGCCGCCGAGCACCGCCGGCCAGTCGGGCGCGTCGTAGAACGTGTTCGCTGCCTGGTGCAGGCCGAGCACCGCGCCCCCTGCCCGCGCCCAGTCCGCCAGCCGGGCGTGGAAGGCGAGCCAGTCGTCGTCCGACCCGTCGAAGCCCGGGTCACGGCGGCCGGAGCCGCCGTTCACGACCAGCAGGCCCACTGAGGAGTCCAGGTCGTCCAGTGCGTCGCGGAAGAGCCCGCGCACCTGGACGGCGCCCAGGTCACCGACGATGCCTGCAACCGTGTGCGACGTCGCCGCGTGGTCGTGCCAGGGGTCCTCGTAGCGCCCGCGGCCGGCCAGGATCAGGATGCGGCGTTGCGTCATGCGCCCGATCCTGCCACGGTCGCCGCGAGCTACGGGATCACCAGGACCTTGCCGCGAGCCGCACCAGACTCCAGCCGGCGGAAGGCCTCGACCGCGTCGTCGAGCGCGTAGCGCCGGTCGATCCGCGGCACCACGTCGCCGGCCGCGAGGAGCCCGGCGAGCTCCGCCAGGTCGGACCGCTGGTTCGGGCGCCAGGAGAAGACGCCCATCCGGGTCCCGGTCAGCCCGCCGACCACCGGGCCCAGCAGCGCCTTCTCCGCGAACGAGCCGATCCGCCGGGCGATCAGCACGTACCGCCCACCCGGCGCCAGGGCGCGGCGGAGCAGCCGCACGGACCGGGTGTCGGCGATGTCGAGGACGACGTCGAACCGCCGGTCACCTCGCGTGACGTCCTCGCGGGTGTAGTCGATCACCTCGTCCGCGCCCAGGTCCCGGAGAAAGTCGAGCTTGTCGCCGTGGTCGACGGCGGTCACCACGGCGCCCCGGGCCTTCGCCATCTGCACGGCGAACGGCCCCACGCACCCGCCCGCGCCGTTGACCAGCACCCGCTCGCCAGGCCGGATCGGCCCGGCGGCGCGCAGACCCTGCAGGGCGAGCGACCCCGAGTGCGGTGCGGTGGCGGCGTCGTCGAACGACACGGCGTCCGGCAGCGGCGACAGGGCCGACGCCGGGACGCACACGCGGTCCGCCAGCGCGCCGTGCCCGTTCCCGAAGAGGTCGGCCCAGACGCGGTCGCCCGGGCGGAGGCCGGTCACGTCCCGCCCCACCTCCTCGACGGTCCCGGCGACGTCGACCCCGACCCGGCGGTTGGCCGGCCGGACCAGGCCGGTGCCGATCCGCGCGAGGCGCGGGCGGCCGAGAAGGTGATCGAGGTCCGCCATGTTCAGCGAGGCGGCCCTGACCCGGACCACTACCTCCCCCGGATCCGGGACGGGCCGCTCGAGCGTGGCCACCCGCAGGCCCTCGACCGGACCGTATCTGTCCCGGACGACGGCCCTCACGAGGCGCCGCCCGAGACGACCGGCGTGCGCCGCAGCACGAGGAAGTCGGTGACGCCGAAGACGCGGGCGACCCGGCGATCCCGCGCGGACAGGTAGGGCAGCGCGTCGGCCGGTTCGACGACCTGCGGCGCCACCCGGTGCGTGCGCCCCTCGACCCGCAGCTCCGCAGAGCCGGCCGCACGGATGTTCCGCAACCAGTCGACGCCCGGCCCGTACGGCAGGTAGACGAGGAAGTCGTCGTCCATCGGATACACGCCGATCGGCGTCGCGTACGACGCACCCGACTTTCGCCCGACGTGCCGGACGACCGCCGCGGAAGCGCCGGGCTCCCCAGCGGTGCGCAGCTCGATCGGGCGGCCGAACCGCCTGCTGAAGCGGCGGATGATGGCGAGCCCTCGCCGGTTCTTGGTGCGCATGGCCATCACGAGCGCGAGGAAGCCGGCGAGCGCCACCACCAGCAGCCCCAGGACAACCCAGAGGATCCAGACCCACATGACGTCCCGCCTTCTCGAAGAGGCTTACGATGCAAGCCTTACGTCGTAAGGTAGATGTGCAAGCCCGGCCCGTCAAGGGTTCGGTAGACGTAGGATCGCGGCACCATGACTTCACCTCGGACGACAGGCACGGCACCACGGAGCGTCCTGACGCGCGCCCGGGTGCTCGAGTCGGCGGTCGCGCTGGCCGACCGGGACGGCCTAGGCGCGCTCACGATGCGCAGCCTGGCCCGCGAGCTCGGGATCGAGGCGATGTCGCTCTACCACCACGTCGCCAACAAGGAAGACCTGCTGGACGGCGTGGTCGACGTGGTCGCGGCGGAGATCCAGGACGCCGTCGGCCGGCTGGAGCCGCTGGCCGACGACGCTCCCCTGGCAGCGTGGAAGCCCACGATGCGCCGGCAGATCCTCACGGCCCGCGCGGTGCTGGTCCGTCACCCGTGGGCGCCCACGGTCCTGGAGACCCGGACGTCGTTCAGCCTGCACATTGTGCGGTACTACGACTCGCTCCTCGGCCTGATGCGCCGCGGGGGCTTCTCCTACGACCTGATCCACCACGCCATGCACGCCCTGGGCAGCCGGGCACTCGGGTTCTCGCAGGAGCTTTTCGAGCCCGACGGCGCCGTGGCCGGCTCGGCCGCGGGCGGGGGCGCCAAGGAGGGCGCCGACGACCCCGCCATCGCGCTGCTCGCGCAGATGGCCGACCAGGTTCCGCACATGATGGAGATGCTGGCGGAGGTCACGCACGAGGGTGCGGGGTCGGCCCTCGGCTGGTGCGACGATCAGACGGAGTTCGAGTTCGGCCTCGACATCGTCCTCGACGGGCTCGACCGGCTCGCCGCACGTGAGCAGAGCTGACCGGATCTCCCGCGACGGCCGTGGACAGGGTCACCGCAACGGGTCGAACGGCCGGATCTCCTCCGGCGTCTGCCCCGTCGTGATCAGGCCCGCAAGCGCGCGGCCGGTCGCGGGGCCGAGCACGATGCCCCACATACCGTGGCCGCCGGCCACGTAGACGCCGGGGGCGGCAGTCCGGCCCACGAGCGGCAGCCCGTCCGGCGTCACCGGCCGGGAGCCCACCCACTCGTCCTCGCGGGAGTCCAGGTCGACGCCCTCGAAGAGGCCGCGGACCGAGTTCACTATCGCCCGGACGCGGCCGGCCTGGAACGGCTCGTCCGGCCCGCGGAACTCCATGGTCCCGGCCACGCGCAGCCGCCCCTGGTAGGGCGTGCAGGCCACGCGCCGGGCCGGGAAGTAGACGGGGTGGTCGATCGGCGGGCCCTCCACGGGAACGCTGAACGAGTAGCCCCGCCCCGCCTGCACCCGGGTCCGCACGCCGAACTGCCGCGCCAGGCCCGGGAGCCACGCGCCGGTGGCGATCACCACGGCGTCGGCGGTCATCGTGTCGTGTCCCTGGATGGCGACCTCGGCGCCGCCCGGCACCGGCCGGATGCCGGTGACCTGAGCGTCCGTCAGGAGCTTCGCGCCACGCGCGCTGACCGCGGTCGCCAGCGCCTCCACGTACGGGCCCGGCTCGATGTATCGCTGCCCCTCCAGCGTCCAGGCCGACTGGATGGCCCGGGAGAGGTGGGGCACGCGGACGCCGTCGGGCACCCTCGAGAGGCGGACCTCCTGGCCCGCCTTGGCCACACCGCGCAGCTCGTGGACGAACGGGACCGACTCCCGCTCCCGCTCGAACCCGACCACCCAGCGGCTGGGGTACGACGTCGCGTGCACGCCGCCCGCCTCGAGCTCGTCGTACGCCTCGAGCGCCATCCGGTCGATCGGCGTGAGGTCCGCCATCGCGCGCCGCCACGCGCCCGGCGTCGCGTGCGCCATGAACCGGGCGACGAAGCCCCAGAGCGCCCGGTCGAACCGGAAGGGGACGCTGAGGGCGGCGTCGGGGTCGAGCATCGCCTTAGGGCCATAGGTCCAGAGCGACGGGTCGGCCAGCGGCATCGCCATGCCCGGAGTAAGCCAGCCGGCGTTCCCCCAGGACGCGCCGGAGGCCACACCGGTCCGGTCCAGGACCGTCACCTCGACGCCACGTTCCTGCAGGTGCCAGGCGGTCGCGAGGCCGACCATCCCGGCCCCCACGACGACAGCGGTCTTCGTCTCGCGCACGCTCGTGCTCCCTCTCCTCAGAGCCCTACCTCCCCATACCCCTCCCCGTCGAGCGGCGACGCCTCTATCGTCCGCCCGACGGGTCGATTCGGTGCAACGACTCCGTGAAGTGCGGTGGAACGTGTGGTGTGGATTTCCTGGTTGTCCCGCTCCCCCGTCAGCCGAGCGGCTGCGCGAACGGCTCGATCGCCGCGATCTCGTCGTCGCTCAGCGGGCCCGCCGCGAGCGCCGCGACGTTGTCCTCGAGCTGCGCCACCGACGACGCGCCGATCAGGGCCGACGTCACGCGCTGGTCCCGGAGCACCCAGGCGAGCGCGAGCTGCGCGAGCGTCTGGCCGCGGCCGCCGGCGATCTCGTTGAGCGCCTTGGCGCGGCCGAGGTAGTCCTCGGTGAGCGCGCCGGACGAGAGGAACGGCGAGTCGGGGCGCGCGGCCCGGGACCCTTCGGGCGCCGCGCCCGTGAGGTACTTGCTGGTCAGCAGGCCTTGCTGCAGCGGGGAGAAGACGATGGTCCCCACGCCGAGCTCGCCGACGACGTCGAGCAGCGACTCGCTCTGCCTGCCGTCGTAGGCGTCCTCGTGCGCCGGGTTCTCGATGTGCCGGTTGAGCATCGAGTAGGACGGCTGGTGGATGAGCAGCGGGACGCCCAGGTCGCCGAGGATCCGCGCAGCCTCGCGCGTCCGCTCCGGCGAGTAGTTGGAGACGCCCACGTACAGCGCCTTGCCCTGCTGGACCGCCGACGCGAGCGCGCCCATGGTCTCCTCGAGTGGCGTCGAGGGGTCCGGCCGGTGGTGGTAGAAGACGTCGACGTAGTCGACGCCCATCCTGGTGAGCGACTGGTTCAGGGACGCGATGAGGTACTTGCGCGACCCGTGGTCCCCGTAGGGGCCGGGCCACATGTCGTAGCCGGCCTTCGTGGAGAGGATCAGCTCGTCGCGGTACGGCTTGAAGTCGGCCGCGAAGTGGCGGCCGAAGTTCTCCTCCGCCGAGCCGTACGGCGGGCCGTAGTTGTTCGCCAGGTCGAAGTGCGTCACACCCAGGTCGAGCGCCCGGCGCAGGATCGCGCGCTGCGTGTCGAACGGGCTGGTGTCGCCGAAGTTGTGCCAGAGCCCCAGGGACAGCGCGGGCAGATCCAGGCCGGAACGGCCGGTGCGACGGTAGGTCATGGTGTCGTAACGGTCCTCAGCTGCGAGGTACCGAGGTGCGAGAGGCATGCGCCCATCGTGGCACGGGCCGCTCCGGCCGATCGACCACGCGGCCCGCTGCCGCGAGATCGGAAAGTGCGCTTCTGCTCAGCGATCCGGCCCGGAACTTACCGGGATTTCGGGCCTGATCGCTGAGCAGAAGCGCACTTCGCGGAGCGTCAGCAGCTCAGGTTGCCGCCCGGGTCGACGCCCAGCGCGGACGTGAAGCGGAGATACGTGTCGATGCGGCTCTGCACCTGTGCGGGGTTGCCGCCGTTGCACTCGATGCTGCCGTTGATGGAGCGGATGGTCTCGCCGAATCCGGCGCCGTTCACGATCGCCGCGTGCGGCGTCATCGTGCCTGGACCGTTCTGGGTGTTCCAGTACCAGAGCCCGGTCTTCCAGGCGATCGCCGAGTCGGTCTCCACGAGGCGCGGGTTGTGCAGCAGGTCGATGCCGAGGGCGTCACCCGCCGCCTTGTAGTTGAAATTCCAGCTCAGCTGGATGGGCCCGCGACCGTAGTACTGGTCGGTGCCGGCCGGGCAGCCGTAGGGCTGGGACGTGTCGCAATAGTGCGGGTAGTTCGCGGTGTTCTGCTCGACGATGTAGACCAGGCCGCCCGTCTCGTGGGAGACGTTGGCGAGGAATGCGGCGGCCTCACGCTTCTGGACGGTCTCGCTACCGGTGTTGGCGAAGCCGGGGTACGCGGTGAGCGCGTCGACGAGCCCGGCGTAGGTGTAGAACGCGTTCCGGTTGGGGAAGAACTGATTGAACTGGGTCTGGCTGACCGGGAAGTCCTCGGCGCCGGGCGGATCGGTCGGCGGGTCGCCGCCGTCGCACGTGCCGACCCGCTCCCACACTCCCCACTCGCCGGTGGTGCCGGGTGTCTCGCCCTGGGTCCACCACTTGGCGCGCCAGGCGGCGCCGCCGTAGGTGACCTGGTTGCCGCCGACGTAGACCGCGCTGCTGCTCCAGGCGGGCGAGCTGCAGTCGGCCACCGCGGCCTGGGCTGCCGGAACGGTGACGACGGCTGCTCCTGTGGTCAGGAGCGCAGCAACGAGAGCTGCGATCAGTAGCGGTGCGCGACGAGATCTCACGGGGAACCACCTCGCTTCGGGTTCTGGGCCGTCGGGGTCGACGACCGATTTGTTCAGGAACCTAGCAAGGTGGTTGATGGGCGTGCGTGAGGGATTCCCACACGAACGACCCGTACGGGTGCGGACGACGAGACCACGAGTGGCGCACCGCCGGGGACGGCGGCACGAGACGCAACATCAGCCAGGGCTGAGCTTCTCACCCAAACATCAGCGGAACGCACCTTCCGCTGATGTTTGCGGGGAGAACTCAGTTGTCGCTGGCTTTCCGCTGCGACAACAGAGGAGATTCCCCGCCACCGTAGGGCAGCATTCGACTTGACCCTCACACCGTGTCAGGCGGGAGAACTGGACTGTGTTGCCCATCGGAGCCTTCGCGCAGATCGGTCAGGTGACCCACCGCATGCTGCGGCACTGGGACACGGCCGGGCTGCTAGTTCCCGCCCACGTCGACGAGTTCACCGGCTACCGCTCGTACGACCCGTCACAGCTGGCCCGGCTGCACCGGATCGTGGCACTGCGCCAGCTCGGTTTCGGCCTCGACGACATCGCGGCCGCGCTGGCCGACGGCGTCGACACCGGTCGGCTGGCCGTGCTCCTGCGCGAACGCCTGGACGAGGTCGCTCGGGAGCACGCGCTGGCGACCGCGCGGCTGGCCGACGTCGGACGCAGGCTCCGGCTCATCGAAGAGGAGAAGACCATGTCCACCATCGAGATGATCACCAAGGACCTGCCGGCCGTCAGGCTGGCCATGCAGTCCACCATTGTCGCGGAGCAGCCGCAAGTGGCGTCCGTCGTCGGGCCGATGTTCGACGCCGTCGCGAACGCCCTCACTGACGCACACGGCCCAGGGATGCTGGAGGTCCCCATCGCCCAGTACGACATGGGCGAGGACGGCGTCAGCATCACCTGCGGATTCGAGTACGACGGCGAGCCACTGCCCGGCATCGAGATCGTCGAGCTGCCCGCCCAGCGGGTCGCGGCATGTGCCGTCCACCTGGGACCCATGGATGGGATCTCGAGAAGCTGGATGGCCCTGATGACCGAGGCGACGGAGCGCGGGCTCACGCCGTCAGGCCCCTGCCGCGAGCTGTACATCCGGGCCGAACGCGAGGACCAGGCCGACTGGGTCACCGAGCTGCAACAGCCCGTCACCCGCGCATGACCCCTTGGTTGTGGGCGTGATCGTGGCTCCTACGCGCCTGTTTTGGGCGCAACGATCCCGCCCACAACCAAGAGCGGGGTCAGGTGACGGCGCCCATGTGCCAGGGGATGAACTCCTCGGCGCCGATCTCCAGCTCCTCGCTGACCGTCCGCTCGCCGGACGCGACAGCAAGGATCCGGTCGAAGATCTGCCGGCCCACCTCGGCGACGGTGGCCGTGCCGTCGACGACGACGCCCGCGTTGATGTCCATGTCCTCGGACATCACCGAGTACATCGGGGTGTTCGTAGCCACCTTGATCGACGGCGTCGGGCGGCAGCCGAAGACCGAACCGCGCCCGGTCGTGAACACCACCACGTTAGCGCCGCCCGCCACCAGGCCCGTCACCGACACCGGGTCGTAGCCGGGTGTGTCCATGAACCCGAAGCCGCGCTCGGTGATCGGCTCGGCGTACTCGTAGACGGCGCCGAGGTCGGCCTGGCCGCCCTTGGCGACCGCCCCGAGGGACTTCTCGAGGATCGTGGTGAGGCCGCCGGCCTTGTTGCCCGGCGACGGGTTGTTGTCCAGCGTGCCGCCGCCCGCCGCGACGTAGCCGCGCCACCAGTCGATGCGGTCCAGCAGGCGCTGCGCCACCTCGGGCTTCACCGCGCGGGCCGTGAGCAGGTGCTCCGCGCCGTACACCTCGGGGGTCTCGGCCAGCACCGACGTCGCCCCATAGGCGACCAGGCGGTCCGAGGCCCAGCCCAGCGCGGGGTTGGCCGTGATGCCGGAGTAGCCGTCCGACCCGCCGCAGTTCAGGGCGAGCACCAGCTCCGACACGTCGCACTCGACGCGCTCGCGGGCGTTCACCAGCGGCAGCATCTCGCGGACTGCGGCAATGCCCGCCCGCACGGAGGCGCGTACGCCGCCGGCCTCCTGGATGGTCAGGCTCCGCACGAGGGTGTCGGCCGGGATGGCGGCCAGCAGGCCCTGTCTCGCGTCGTCGGGCGGCCCGAGAGTGGGCATCCCCAGGTCCGCGACCTGGCCCGAGCGGGACGAGAGCGCGGCGCCCGGCACCATCTCGCAGCCCAGCCCCAGCACGAGCAGGCCGGCCACGTTCGGGTGGGCGGCATACCCGCGCAGGGTGCGCAGCAGGATCTGGCCGCCCTCCGAGTCGGGCACCAGGCCGCAGCCCGACGTGTGCGTGAGGGCGATGACGCCGTCGACGTTCTCGAACTCGTCCAGGGCGGCGCCGCGGAACTGGTCGGCGATCATCTTCGCCGTCGACGCCGAGCAGTTCACGCTCGTCAGGATCGCCACGAAGTTGCGCGTGCCGACGCCGCCGTCGGCCCGCCGGTAACCGCGGAAGGTGGGGCGGGCGCCGTCGGGCAGCGGGAGCTCGGTGTGCGTGCCGCCCAGGGGCGCCTCGCGCGAGCCCTCCTCGAACCCGAGGTTGTGCGAGTGCACGTGGTCGCCCAAGGCGATGTCGGCGGTCGCGACCCCGATGACCTGCCCGTACTTGTGCACCCCAGCGCCCGCGGGAACGTCTCGTAGCGCGATCTTGTGGCCCCGCGGCACCGGCTGCCCGACGGCGACCCGGCCTGTCCCTGGGGCCGAGGCGGTATCGCCCGGCCTCAGGTCGCGGGTCGCGACGGCGACGTCGTCCCCCTCGCGCAGGACGAGCAGATCGACCTCTGACACGGGTACACCTCTCTATCGAACCTGTTTCACCCTACCGACCCCCCGACATGGTGAGTGCGGGGTATTTGCGGTCTGGAAGGCCCCAGCCCAACAAATACCCCGCACTCAACGGACCGGGGGTCAGTTGGCTGTGGCCGCCGTTACCTCGTCTATGAACTGGGTGGCCGCCTCGTCCGGGGTGATGCGCTCGAAGAGCACCTCGGTGTTGATGCGCTCCATGATGTCGGCGAGCTCGGCGGACCCGTTCGGCGGCAGCGGCGGGTTGTCGACGATCTCGTCCTCGATGTCCGCCATGAAGTCAGCGACCTTCTGCTCGGTGGGCGGCAGGTGCTCCAGGATCCCTTCGCGCACCTCGGTGTTCGCCGGCAGGCCACGGTCCGTCAGCATGATGTCGGCCGCCTCCTGCGAGTTCAGCAGGAAATCGACGAACTTCGCGCTGGCTTCCGGGTACGCGGTGTCCGCGGAGACCGAGTAGAACATCGCGGGCTTGTAGTACATGCCGGTGCGCTCGCCCTCGGTCTCGCCGGGCATCCGCAGCAGCTCGAGCTCGTGGCCGGACGACTCGGTCAGCGCGCCGAGCTGGTTGGTCCACCAGACGCCCATGGCGCCCTGGTTGGTCCCGAGCAGACCACCCTCGGGGCCGGCCGCCTGGTACTCGACGGTGCGTGCGGCGTCGGGCTGCCCGCCGCCTTCCATCAGGTCGAGGGAGACCTGGAAGAAGTCCGCGATGGTCTCCTCGGAGACGCCGAGCTCGCCCTCGGGCGTGAACAGCGTCTCGCCGCGCTGGCGCGCCATCACGTTGAGGCCGGCCTCGTTGAAGCCCTGGTCCTGCGTGCCCCAGACGCCGTCGCCGCCCTTCCCGACGGCGTTCGCCGTGGTGACGTAGTCCTCCCAGGTCCAGGTGGCGTCGTCCGGCACCTCGACGCCGGCGTCGGCGAAGAGCTCCGGGTCCGCGACGAGCGCGTAGGCGTTGATCCCGGTCGGGATGCCGTACTGCGTCCCGTCGATCTGGCCGCCGGCCAGGACGCCGTCGTCGATCTTGGACGTGTCGATCTCCAGCGAGTCCAGGTCGGCGAGCACGTTCTTCGACGAGTAGTCGGAGATGTAGCGCTCCTCCTGGGTGATGACGTCGGGGGTGTCGCCGGCGGCCACCGAGGTGGCCAGCTTGTCCCAGTAGCCGTCCCAGTCGGTGAAGTCCGGGACCACCGTGATGTCGGGGTTCTCCGCCTCGAACGCCTTGATGATCTCCTGCGTGGAGGCGTGGCGGGTGTCGGAGCCCCACCACGCGAACCGGATCTCGCAGGGGCACTCCTCCGCGGCGGTGGGCGACTCGTCGCCGCCCCCGCCGATGCCCGAGTCGCCGCCCGCGCAGGCGGCGAGGGTCAGTGCTACGGCCGCGATGCCCGCGGCCGAGGCGGCGAGGCGCTTGCCGCGCCTCGTGGTCAGTGCCTTGCCGGTGGTGCTCATGGGTTTCTCCTTCGGTGACGTTGACGTCGTTGTCGCATCGCGGGCGGAGCTCCGGGACCGCTACTTGATTCCGGTGGTCGCAATGCCCTTGACCAGGTACTTCTGTCCGAACAGGAAGGCGATGAAGACGGGTATCAGCGACACGATCGACATCGCGAACAGCGAGCCCCACGAGCTGTTGCCCGTGGAGTCGACGAAGGTGCGCAGAGCGATCGGCACGGTGTACATCTCCGGCCGGGTGAGGAAGATGAGCTGGCTGAAGAAGTCGTTCCAGGTCCAGATGAACGTGAAGATCGCAGTGGTGGCGAGGGCCGGCATCGACAGCGGCAGCAGGATCTGCAGGTAGATGCGCAGGTGGTTGGCGCCGTCGATGGTCGCCGCCTCGTCCAGCTCGCGCGGGATTCCCCGGAAGAACTGGACCATCAGGAAGATGAAGAACGCGTCGGTGGCCAGGATCTTCGGCACGATCAGCGGCAGGAACGTGTTGATCCACTCGAGCTGGGAGAACAGCACGTACTGCGGCACGATCACGACGTGGATCGGCAGCATGATCGACATCAGCATGATCGCGAACCACAGCCGCTTGCCCCGGAACTCGAGCCGCGCGAACGCGTACGCCGCCAGGGAGCAGGACAGCAGGTTGCCGAGCACCGACCCGAGCACCACGAGCGCCGAGTTGATCAGGTAGTGGCTGAACGGGTGCAGCAGAGCGTTCCACCCGTCCGTGTAGTTGGACAGGTCGATGTCGGTCGGGATGAGCCCGGGCTCACGGAAGATCAGCGCGTTCGGCTTGAACGAGCTCGCCAGCATCCAGAGCAGCGGGTACAGCATCACGAAGCCGAAGGCGATCAGGCCGGCGTGCTTGAGCACGCTGCCGATCCTGGCGCGCAGGTGCCGGCCCCGTGGCCGGACGGTCGGACGGCGGTCCTCGGGTGCGGTTCGCTTCTCGCCGTCGGACGGCGGTGGCACTGCCGTCGGCGTCGCGGTCCGGGTGGGAGTGGAGGCGTCAGTCATCGTAGAAGACCCAGTACTTGGAGGCGACGAAGTTGACGACGGTCATGCCGCCGATGATCAGCAGCAGGAACCAGGCCATCGCCGACGCGTAGCCCATCTCCAGGGAGCCGAACCCCTTGAGGTAGAGGTACAGCGTGTAGAGCAGCGTCGAGTCCGAGGGGCCGCCGTTGCCGCCGCTCACGACGAAGGCCCTGGTGAAGGACTGGAACGCCTCGATGAGCTGCAGCACGAGGTTGAAGAAGATGATCGGCGTCAGCAGCGGCACCGTGATGCTGCGGAACTGCCGCCACCGGGAGGCGCCGTCGATCGAGGCCGCCTCGTAGTACATCTGCGGGATCTGCCGCAGGCCCGCCAGGAAGATCACCATGGGCGCGCCGAACGTCCAGACGTTGAGCGCCATGAGGGTGCCGAGCGCGTAGTCCGGGTGCGACACCCAGCCCTGGCCCTGCACGCCGAAGAGCGCCAGGACCTGGTTGACCAGGCCGTCCGCGCCGAAGATCTGGCGCCACAGGATCGCGATCGCCACCGAGCCGCCGAGCAGCGAGGGCAGGTAGTAGACCGAGCGGTACAGGGCGAGCCCGCGCATGCCCTTGTCGAGCAGCAGCGCCAGGCCGAGGGCCGCGGCGAGCTGCAGCGGCACCGACACGAACACGTAGGTGAACGTGACGCCGAGGGACTTCAGGAACCGCGGGTCGTCGAACATCCGCGTGTAGTTCTCGAGGCCCACCCACTGGGGCGCCGAGAGCAGGTCGTAGTCCGTGAACGACAGGTACAGCGACGCGCCCATGGGACCGGCGGTGATGAGCGCGAGCCCCACGAACCAGGGCGCGAGGAAGAACAGCGCCCAGCGCCCGTCGCCCTTCCTCCGTGGGCTGACGCTCTTCTTGGTGTGGGAGAGCTCCTGGATCACTGACATGGGCTCACCCCCGCGCTGGCGGGCGGGGGCTCGGACCGCCTGGCGGGCGGGGGCTCGGACCGCCAAGGTCCGGGCTCGCGGTTCGGGTGGCGCATCGCGTTCGTCCTCCGGATCGTCGTCGATCCCCGGTCACCTCGGTGAGAAACCGGTCTCTGGTGGAGGAACGTACCATATGAGGAACCGGTTTCCCATGGTGTACGGTCACATCGGGAAACCGGTACCGCCCGACGTCGCGCCACGGCGCGGGAGATCGCCCAGGCGGACCGGTCAGTGACGGACGGAGAGCACATGGTCAGCGGCAGCGCCGGGGGCACGGGTCAGCGCGCAGGTCAGCGCCGTGTCACGGCCACGATCGGGGATGTCGCGACGGCGGCCGGGGTCTCGCGGGCCACCGTCTCCCGCGTCATGAACGGGCGCAGCACCGTCGACGCCACGATCGCCGAGCGCGTGCGCGGCGCCGCGGCGTCGCTGAGCTACCGGCCCAGCAACGCCGCGCGCAGCCTCGCGCTCGGCCGCACCCAGACGGTGGCGCTCGTCGTGCCTGACCTGGGAAATCCCGTGTTCCAGCAGATCCTGCGCGGCGTCATGGACGGCGCCGCCGAGGACGGCTACCGCGTGCTCGTCGCGGACACGGTCGAGGACGATCAGCAGGAGGGCGCCATCGCCCTGGAGGCGCGCATGCGCTGCGACGCCCTGGTGCTCGTTTCGCCCCGCATCGGGGACGCCGAGCTGAGCGCGCTCATCGCCGATGTCGAGCCCGTCGTCCTGGTCAACCGGGAGACCGGCGGCGCGGCGCCCAGCCTCGTCGTGGACTACGAGGACGGCGCGCTCCAGGTCGTCGAGCACCTGGTGGCCCTCGGCCACCGCCGGATCGTCTACCTCGGCGGGCCCGTGCGGAGCGCCTCCGACGAGCTGCGCCGCGCCGGCCTCGCCCGCGCCCGGAAGCAGCACGCGGACCTGGAGGTCCTCGACCTGCCCGCCGGGCCGGACATCCAGGCCGGCCACGCCGCCGCGCCCGCCGTCCTGGCGACCCGCGCCACCGCCGCGGTGGCCTTCAACGACCTGGTCGCGTTCGGCCTGCTCGCGGGCCTGAACGAGGCAGGGGTCGCCGTGCCCGCCGACATCTCAGTGGCCGGTTTCGACGACATCGAACTGTCTCGCTACGCCACACCCGCGCTGACGACTGTCGCGGTGCCGCAGGCCGAGCTCGGCCGACACGCCTGGAGGGAGCTGCACGCCGTGATCGACGACGACGCCCACCCCGCAAGCTCTGCCCGATTCACGCCCAGCCTGGAGGTGCGCGGCAGCACCGGGCCGGTGCCGCAGGGGCCGGAACGCGTGCACATCACGGACGACGACGGCGCCGTCGTCGTCGTCGGGCGGGAGGAGATACCGACCGTGCCGCCCACGGCACCGCCCACGTGGTCCGTCCCCGCCGACCCCGAGGCCGACGCCGTCGTGCTGACCGTCGGCGACGGGCTGGAGCTGGTCCGCCGCGACGCCGGCGACCGCATGCCGAAGGTGCACGCCCGGCGCCCCTACCTGCACCCCGTGCACACCCTGGGCGGCGTGCCGCTCACCGACGTGAGCCCGGTGGACCACCGGCACCACTACGGCGTCGGTATCGCCGTCCCGGACGTGAACGGCACGAGCCACTGGGGCGGCCGTACCTTCATCGAGGACGTCGGCCCGACGCTGCTGAAGAACCACGGCCGGCAGACCTCTCAGGGCATCCGCGTGGAGGCCGCGACCTCGGTGTCCGGTGCCAGGTCGGGCGCCGGGGCCGACGAGGTGCTGGTCGAGGACGTGCTGTGGTCCGACGAGCACGGCGACCCGCAGCTCCGCGAGGAGCGCCGCGTCACCGCCCGCCTGCTCCCCCAGATCCCGGGTTCCGACGCCGCGCCTGGCTGGATCCTCGACTGGCGTTCCACCCTGCACGCCGACCACGGCCCCCTGGAGATCCGCTCGCCCGCCACCAACGGCCGGCCGGGCGCCGGCTACGGCGGCCTGTTCTGGCGTCTGCCGATCGCCGAGAGCACCAAGGTCCTGTCGGCGGCGGGCACCGGCGAGCGCCGGGCGCACGGCAGCACGTCGCCGTGGGTCGCGTTCGTGCAGCGGCAGGGCGGCCGGTCCACTACGCTCCTGCTGGTGCAGCCGAGCCAGGTCCGACCGTGGTTCTTGCGTAGTGCCGAGTACCCCGGCGCCGGCCCCGCGCTCGCGTGGGACTCCCCGCTGCTCGTGCCTGACGGCGGCGCCGTGCAGCTCGACCTCGTCGCCGTGCTGCTCGACAGCGCGCTCACCGGCACGGCGGCCGCAGCGCTGGCCGCGAACCTCACCGACGGGGGCGGACGATGAGCCTGCCGAAGGTGGCGGTCGTCGGCGTCCACGGTCACGGCGGCTCCCACCTGCGCGCCGTCGCGGACCTCGAGGAGAAGGGGCTCGCGCGGCTGAGCGCCGTCGTCGACCCGCGGGAACCCGACGACGCCCCGGCGTCCTGGTTCGCGAGCCTCGGCGACCTGCTCTCGGCCGACGCCGATGCGCTGCCCGACGTCGTCGTGCTCTCCACGCCGATCCACACGCACCTGCCGCTCGCTCGCGCCGCGATGGAGGCGGGCATCGACGTCCTGCTGGAGAAGCCGACCAGCGCGTCCCTCGCGGAGCACGCGGAGCTCGTCGCCGTCGCCGAGCGGACCGGGCGGCTGTGCCAGGTCGGGTTCCAGACCTTCGGGTCGCACGCGCTGCCCGCCGTCGCCGACATGATCGCGCGCGGCGAGGTGGGGCAGGTGACCGGCATCGGCGCCGTCGGGACGTGGGTCCGCACCGCCGCCTACTGGGCGCGCTCGCCCTGGGCGGGACGGCGCCGGATGGGCGGTCGCGCGGTGGTCGACGGCGTGGTGACCAACCCGCTCGCGCACGCCGTCGCGACGGCGCTGTGGGTCGGCGGCGCCCGGGCCTCCACCGACGTCGCGTACGTGAACACCGACCTGTGGCGGGCCAACGCGATCGAGGCGGACGACACCTCGTCGCTGCGGGCCGTCGGCACGGACGGGACGCGGTACGGGTTCGGGCTGACGCTCTGCGCGGCACAACGCACTCCGGCGCGGGTGATCGTGCAGGGCACCGCCGGCGAGATCGAGCTGGAGTACGAGCACGACCTGGTGCGGCTGCGCACAGGACGAGTCGTCGCGGAGAAGCAGTACGGGCGCACCGGGCTGCTGGAGAACCTGCTGGTGGCGCGTTCGGCGGCGGGTTCCGGGGAGCGGCTCCTGTGCGACGTGCGGGACACCGGAGCGTTCATGCAGGTGCTCGAAGCCGTGCGCACGGCGGCCGATCCGGCGCCGATCGGGGACGCGTTCGTGGACTGGGTCGACGCCGACGACGCCCGGCACCCCGTGGTGCACGACGTCGCCGAGTGGTGCGAGCGGGCCGCCCGCGAGCAGCGCACGTTCACGGAGCTGGGCGCCCCGTGGACAGGCCGGAGCTAGCGCGCCCGTCCGTGGGAGGGTGCGTAGGTGTTGCCCGTCCTGACTGCCATCGGTTCCATGGCCTGCGTGGTCGCGCTCGGCTGGGTGATCCAGCGGACCGGCCTGCTGTCGGGCCGTAGCCTCCCTCGCGGGGTCGCGCGGGGCGGTTCCGGAGAGTCCGCCGACGGCGCCGGGGCCCGGCATACCCTCGCGACCCTGTCCTTCACGATCTGCGCGCCCGCGCTGATGTTCAGCACGCTCGCCTCGACGGACCTGGCGCACGTCCTCTCGCGCGGCGCCGTGGTCACCTGGGCAACGACCGCCGCGCTCGGCCTGGTCACCGCCGCGGTGGCGCGGTGGCTCCTCCGGCTGCCTGCCGGCCCTGCCGCCGTGACGACGCTCGCCGCCGTCTACGTCAACGCAGGGAACATCGGGATCCCGCTCGCCGTCTACCTGTTCGACGACGCGCTCGCCGTGGTGCCGACCCTGCTCTTCCAGCTGCTCGTGCTGGCGCCGCTGACCCTCTCCGTGCTCGACCGGTCGGTGGCGGCCGACGGGCGAGCGGCGCCGTCGGCCTGGCGGTCCGTGGGGCACGTGTTCCTCGCCGCGTTCCGGAACCCGATCACGCTCGGTACGGTCGCGGGCCTGCTGGTCGCGGTGCTGGGTGAGCTGACCGGCGGCCGGCTGCCCGACGTCGTCCTGATGCCGTTCGACCTGATCGGCGCCGCCGCGCCGCCGCTGGGACTGCTGATGTTCGGCATGACGCTCGCAGTGCCGCTGCCCCCGGCGGGCGGCTTCGGCGGCGGTGACGTCGATGGTGATCGCGACGTCGATGGCGACGGCAGCGGCGCGGGCGCGGGCCAGAGCCAGGGCCGCAGGCTGGTGGGCTCGGTGATCGCCGTCGCCGTCCTGGTGCGCAACGTCCTGCACCCGCTGGCTGCGTGGGGGCTGGGGATCGCGGTGGGCCTCGACGCGCCGGCCCTCGCCGTCGTCGTCACGATGGCGGCGCTGCCCACGGCCGTGAACGTGACCACGTACGCGACGCGGTACGGCGTGTTCGACGGCGTCTCCGCGCGCGCGACGGTCTGGACGACGGCGCTGTGCGTGCCCGTCCTGGTGGTCGTCGGCGCGCTCCTGGCGTGACGCGCCCGCGCGCCTGCCGTAGCCGGTCTTTGGTTGTGGGCGTGATCGTTGCGCCTAAGTGCCCGTCTTAGGCGCAAC
>NZ_JBHUUX010000037.1:0-54508 GCF_042670845.1 Promicromonospora sp. NPDC057138
GGGCCCCACCGACGACCCGGTGATCCGGGAGCTCCGCGCCCGTGTCGAGACCTGGTCTCGACACGCTCGACCAGCGTGCCGCGTCAGGAGTGGAGGGCGTCGTACTCCGCCTCGGCGGCGACGTCGTCCTCCACGTCCAGGCGCACGTGCGCGAGCAGCACCTGGAGCACCCGCAGCGCGGACGCCGCGCGCTCGCCCCACAGCGAGAAGTACGAGAACTGCCACCACCACAGGGCCTCGAGCTCGTGGCCGCTGTCGAAGTGCTGCAGGCCCTTGGCCAGCGCCTCCGCGACGCACGCGAGGTCGCCCGACAGCGAGGCGGCACCGACGTCCTCGCCCAGCACCGGGTCCACGACCTCGGTGTAGTCGTCGAACCCGTCGAACATCTTGGACAGGGCCTCGCGCAGGGGGTCGAGGTCGGTGTCGGGGCCGGCGTCGGGCTCGTACCGCTCCTTGGGCACGACGTCCACGATCGCGGCGAGCCGCGCCCCGGCGGCCAGCAGGTCGGACGTCGCGAGAACCAGCAGCGAGAGCTCCGCCCCCGGCATCCCTCCGGACGCGACCTGGGTCACCGTCGACAGGAACGTCCGTGCCTGTGCCGACACCTGGTCCGAGACCTCGCTGAGGTCCGAGCCGGGGGTTATCTCACTCATCGTGGTCCCACCTACTTGTCGTTGCCGATGACACGGCGGCCTTCGAACGCGCGGCCGAGCGTCACCTCGTCCGCGTACTCCAAGTCTCCACCCACGGGGAGACCAGAGGCCAGCCGCGAGACAGTGATACCCATGTGGGCCATCAGTCGGGAAAGATAGGTCGCCGTGGCCTCTCCCTCGACGTTCGGGTCGGTGGCGAGGATGACCTCCTGCACCGTCCCGTCCGCCAGCCGGGCCATGAGCTCGCTGATGCGCAGGTCGTCCGGGCCGACGTTATCGATCGGATTGATGGCGCCGCCGAGCACGTGGTAGCGCCCGCGAAACTCCCGGGTGCGCTCGATCGCGACCACGTCCTTGGGCTCCTCGACGACGCAGATCACGTCGTCGCTGCGCCGCGGGTCGAGGCAGATGCGGCAGCGCTCCGCCTCAGCGACGTTGCCGCAGAGCTCGCAGAACCGGACGCGCAGCTTCACCTCGGTCAGCGCGTCGACCAGCCGCTTGACCTCCTGGTTGTCCGTCGCGAGCAGGTGGAACGCGATGCGTTGCGCGCTCTTGGGCCCGACGCCGGGAAGCCGGCCGAGCTCGTCGATCAGGTCTTGGACCGCGCCTTCGTACACAAGAGGTCAGCCTACGGGTCGGCACCGACATCCCCGTGTGTGAGATCGGGAGTAGCCGGTGTGTGAGATCGGGAGTACGTTCCCCCGCGTGACAGGACCCGAGGTGCGGACCGGGAAGTTCCTCACGGCGCAGTGGCGCCGGCTGGTGATGCTCAACTACGAGATCGACCCGACAGTCCTCCGGCCGCTCGTGCCGCGCGGCGTCGAGCTCGACACGTGGGGCGGCCGGCACTTCGTGAGCGTGGTCGGGTTCCAGTTCCTCGACACGCGCCTGCTCGGCGTCCCGGTCCCGTTCCACCGCGACTTCGACGAGATCAACCTGCGGTTCTACGTGCGCCGCCGGGCCGACGACGGCTGGCGGCGCGGCGTCGTCTTCGTCAAGGAGATCGTGCCCCGCAGGGCCCTGGCCACCGTCGCACGCGTCGCCTACGGCGAGAAGTACGTGGCCCGGCCGATGCGGCACCGGATCGACCTCGCCGCCGACCGCGACACGCCGAACGGCGTCGTGGAGTACTCCTGGCGCGACGCCGGGGCGTGGCACCACGTCCGGGCCACCGCCCAGGGCAACGCGCGGCCGCCCGCCGAGGGCTCCCAGGAGCAGTTCATCACCGAGCACTACTGGGGCTACGCCGCGCAGCGGGGCGGCGGCTCGGTCGAGTACCGCGTCGAGCACCCGAGCTGGCACGTCTGGCAGGCCACCGACCCGGGCCTCGAGTGCGACGTCGAGCAGGTCTACGGCCGCCAGTTCGTCGAGAGCCTCGCCGCCGAACCGGTCTCCGCCTTCATCGCCGACGGCTCGCCCGTGACCGTCCGCCGCGGAACGCGGATGTGAGCACGGCCGCGACCGCGGCGTCCTCCTGACCGAGACACCGCCGGGAGATCGGATCGTTTCGCGCACAATGCACCTGTGCCCGAACTCGACCTCCTCACCATCGTCCTGCTCCTCCTCGCAGGCCTCGCCGCCGGGTGGGTCGACGCCGTCGTGGGCGGAGGCGGCCTGATCCAGCTGCCCGCACTCCTGCTCGTCCCCGGCATCAGCCCCGTGCAGGCCCTGGCGACGAACAAGCTCGGCAGCATCATGGGCACCTCCACCAGTGCCATCACCTACTACCGGCGGGTCCAGCCGGACATGCGCACCGCCGGCCCGATGGCGCTCGCGGCGCTGGTCGGCGCGTTCGGCGGCGCGGTCGGTGCCTCACACATCCCGGCCCAGCTCTTCAAGCCGATCATCCTCGTCGTGCTCGTCGGTGTGCTGACCTGGACGCTGCTCAAGCCGAACGTCGGCCAGCACGACAACCTGCGCTGGGTCGGCAACGGGCACAAGCGCATCGCCGCCGTGATCGGCCTGCTCATCGGCGCGTACGACGGGCTGCTCGGGCCCGGCACGGGCACGTTCCTGGTGATCAGCCTGGTGAGCTTCCTCGGGTACTCGTTCCTCCCGGCGTCGGCCATCGCGAAGATCGTCAACTTCGCCACCAACCTGGGCGCGCTGATCTTCTTCGTCCCGAGCGGCGCCGTCATCTGGGCCCTCGGCCTCGGGCTGGGCGTGGCCAACCTGGTCGGCGCCTACATCGGCGCACGGATGGCGGTGGCCAAGGGCTCGAAGTTCGTCCGCATCGTGTTCGTCGTCGTGGTGGGCGCCCTGATCGCCCGCCTGGCCTGGGACGTCTTCGCCGGATAGGGCGCACCGTCCCGCACGGTGAACTTCCGCAGCGCCCGGGATTCCCGCCGTCGTACCATCGATCTGCAAACCCAACCACCCGGCGGGCCGTTGAGACAGACGGAGGCCGGCAACGGAAGGCAGGCGCATGGCTCTTGTCGTGCAGAAGTACGGTGGATCCTCGGTCGGGGACGCGCGCAGCGTGAAGCGCGTCGCGAAGCGGATCGCCGAGGCGAAGCGAGCGGGCAACGACGTAGTGGTCGTGGTGAGCGCCATGGGCGACACCACCGACGAGCTCCTCGACCTCGCACAGCAGATCACCCCGCTCCCGCCCAAGCGGGAGCTCGACATCCTCCTCACCGCCGGCGAGCGCATCTCCATGTCGCTCCTGGCCATGGCGATCACCAACCTGGGCGTGAAGGCCAAGTCCTACACGGGCCAGCAGGCGGGCGTCATCACCGACGCGGTGCACGGCCGGGCACGCATCGTCGACGTCGTGCCCCACCGCATCCGCGAGACGCTGGACAGGGGACAGGTCGCCATCGTGGCCGGCTTCCAGGGCGTCACCGAGTCCACGAACGACGTCACCACCCTCGGCCGCGGCGGCTCCGACACGACGGCCGTGGCGCTCGCGGCCGGCCTGGACGCCGACGTCTGCGAGATCTATACCGACGTCGACGGCGTGTTCACGGCCGACCCGCGCATCGTGCCCGCCGCGCGGAAGATCGACCAGGTCTCCTACGAGGAGATGCTGGAGCTCGCGGCCTGCGGCGCGAAGGTGCTCGCGCTGCGCAGCGTCGAGTACGCGCGCCGGTACAACGTGCGGTTGCACGTCCGCAGCTCGTTCAGCGCCCACGACGGCACGCTCGTGGTCGCGGCAGACAAGATGTCGAAGGAGAACGCCATGGAAGCCCCGATCATCTCCGGTGTCGCGCACGACCGGTCCGAGTCCAAGATCACCGTGATCGGCGTGCCGGACGTCCCCGGCATGGCCGCCCGCATCTTCGAGGTGGTGGCCGGCGCGGGCGCGAACATCGACATGATCGTGCAGAACGTGTCGGCGGCGGCCACGGGCCTCACCGACATCTCGTTCACGCTGCCCGACGGCGACGGCCCGGCCACCATGGCCGCCCTCACCGCCGTGCAGAGCGAGCTGGCCTTCGACTCCCTGCAGTTCGACGACCAGATCGGCAAGCTGTCGCTCGTGGGCGCCGGCATGAAGTCGCACCCGGGTGTCTCGGCGCGGCTCTTCGGCGCCCTGCGGGACGCCGGCATCAACATCGAGATGATCTCGACCTCGGAGATCCGCATCTCGGTGGTCACCCGCGAGGACTCGCTGGACGACGCCGTGCGCGCCGTGCACACCGCGTTCGAGCTCGACGGCGCCGACGGCGAAGCTGTCGTCTACGCGGGAACGGGGCGCTGACATGGTCCAGATCTCCGAGTACGGCGTGAACGTCGCCGTCGTCGGCGCCACCGGCCAGGTGGGCGGCGTGATGCGCCGGCTGCTGCAGGAGCGGGAGTTCCCCGTGGCGTCGGTCCGGTTCTTCGCCTCCGCCCGCTCCGCGGGCACCACCCTGCCGTTCGCCGGGGTGGACGTCCCGGTCGAGGACGTCGCGGCGACCGCAACGGACGACCTCGCCGACATCGACATCGCCGTCTTCTCCGCGGGTGGCGGCACCTCCCGCGAGCACGCGCCGCGGTTCGCCGAGGCGGGCGCCGTCGTCGTCGACAACTCGTCGGCGTGGCGGCGTGACCCCGAGGTCCCGCTCGTCGTGTCCGAGGTCAACCCGGAGGCGATAGCGGACGCCGTCAAGGGCATCATCGCCAACCCGAACTGCACCACGATGGCCGCGATGCCTGTGCTCTCGCCGCTCGCGCAGGCGGCGGGGCTGGAGCGGCTGCGCGTGGCGACCTATCAGGCCGTGTCCGGCTCGGGCCTGGCCGGGGTGGCCGAGCTGGCCGGCCAGGTGCGGGCCGCCGTCGGGCAGGACATCGAGGGGTTGGTGCACGACGGCGGGTCCGTGGACCTGCCCGACCCCAAGGCCTACGTGGCGCCCATCGCGTTCAACGTGCTGCCGTTCGCCGGCAACCTGGTCGACGACGGCTCGGGCGAGACCGACGAGGAGCAGAAGCTCCGCAACGAGTCCCGCAAGATCCTGGGCCTGCCCGACCTGGCCGTGGCAGGCACCTGCGTGCGCGTGCCCGTGTTCACCGGCCACTCGCTGTCGATCCACGCGGAGTTCGCGCGCCCCATCACCCCGGACGAGGCCCGCAAGCTCCTGGCCGACGCCCCCGGCGTGCAGCTCGCCGACGTCCCGACGCCGCTCGCGGCGGCCGGCATCGACCCGTCCCTGGTGGGCCGCATCAGGCAGGACCAGTCCGTACCGGACGGCCGCGGCCTGGTCCTGTTCGTCAGCAACGACAACCTCCGCAAGGGCGCAGCCCTGAACACCATCCAGATCGCCGAGCTGATAGCGGCCGACCTGGCCGAGCTCGCCACCCTGGACGCCGCCGAGGACGCCTGACCCACCCGGCCGCCACGAGGGGCGGGGGAGTGCGTGCATCCACGCACGCTCCCCCGCCCCTCGTTCGCGTCTCTGCACGGCCTTGCGCACCAGGCCGTCGTATGGTTCATTAGTCAAGTAACGAACCAACGAAGGGGGTGAGCCGGTGTTCGACGGACCCGAGCCGATCTACCTCCAGATCGCGCAGATGATCCGCGCGCAGGTGCTCGCCGGTGAGCTGAAGGAGGAGGAGCAGGTCATGTCCACCACACAGTTCGCGACGACGTTCCGCATCAACCCGGCAACCGCACAGAAGGCGTTCGCGGGGCTGGTCGAGGAGGGCGTGCTCTACAAGCGCCGCGGTCTCGGGATGTTCGTCGCGCCGGGCGCCAGGGAGCGCATGCTCGATGACCACCGCAAGAGCTACTTCGAGGAGGTCCTGGCGCCGGCTCTGCAGCAGGCGGACATCCTCGGGATCCCGACCGACGAGGTAGTGGCTTACGTCCTCGGCACGAACGCCAAGCGTCGCAGCGACAAGCCAACCGAGGAGAAGCCATGACGACGACCGCGCCCTTCGGCGCCCGGCTGGATGACGTCGTCGTCCAGTTCGGCAAGAGTCGCAGAGTGCTGCCGAACGGCACCCTGGTCAAGGACGAGGCCAGTACAGCGCTCGACGGAGCCAGCCTCACGATCCGGCCCGGGACCATCACCGGTGTGCTCGGCCGTAACGGTGCGGGCAAGACGACGATGCTCTCGCTGTTGGCGGCGTTCAACCGGCCGACGAGCGGCACCGTCGTCGTCGGGCCCGAGGGCGGCGAGGAGGACCCGTGGGAGAACCCCTGGATCACCTCGGGCACGCAGCTCGTCCGCGAGAGCGGCGACCTGATGAACGAGGAGAAGGTCTCGACCTCGCTCAAGTACTACGCCGACATGCGGCCCGGGTGGAGCGCCGAGACGGCGGAGCGGCTGCTGGACCTGTTCGAGGTCAACGTCCGCAAGCGCCCGTCGGCCTTGTCCCGCGGCAAGCGGTCGGCGGTCGGGGCCACCATCGGCCTGGCCACGCGGGCCCCGCTGACGATCTTCGACGAGGTGTACCTCGGCATGGACGCGCCCACGCGGTACGCATTCTACGACGAGCTCCTCGCCGACTACGCCGCCCACCCGCGGACCATCCTGCTCTCCAGCCACCTGGTGGAGGAGGTCGAGCGGCTGTTCGAGGACGTCGTCGTGATCGATCGCGGGCGGGTGCTCCTGGCGGAGCCTGCCGAGCAGATGCGGGCGCGCGGGTTCAGCCTCACCGGCACCGGGGACGCCGTCGAGCGGATCGCGGGCGGACGCCGGGTCCTGCACCGGCAACAGCTCGGCACGACGGTCCAGGTCACGCTGGAGGGCGCGCTCGGCGAGGCCGAGCTGACCGCGGCCCGGCGGGCCGGGGTCGAGGTCGGTGCCGTGCCGGTCCAGGACCTGTTCGTCCGCCTGACCGACCCGAGGAGCGTGCCGTCATGACGACGACCGGCACGGTCGCCGCAAGCGCCGATCGGGACAGGCTGGTCCGTGACGCCGAGCGACGCGCCGTCCGGGCCGCGGCCGGCGCCACGGTCGGCGTCATCCGCACCATCGGCGGCTGGTACTGGGCGATCTTCGCGGTGGTCGCGGCGACGATCGTCGTGCTCATGACCCGGTACGGCTCGGGGCTCGACGAGGCGGTGCTCGACAGCCAGATGGGCGGATCCTCCCGGTGGGTCGTGCTGGTGCTGGGGCTCGTCGTCCCGGCCGCGTACCTGCGGCTGCACCTCGCCGCCGGCGGCACCCGCGCCACGCTCGTGGCCGGTACCGTCCGCGGCGCGCTGACGGGCGGACTGCTGATCGGCGCGATCACCGCGGTCTACCTGACCGGCGAGCGCGCACTGTTCGCCGCGCTCGACCTGACGTGGACGCGCGAGTTCGGGCCGCCGGCGGACGGCTGGGCGGGCATCGTCCTGACCGTCCTGACCGAGAGCCTCGTCGTCGCCACGTACTACCTGGTAGGAGCCACGATCGCGGCCGGCTACCGCCATCTCGGCGCGGTCCCGGGGTCGCTCTACGTCGTCGTCGCCCTCGTCCCGGCGGCACTCGTGGACCTCGCGACGCACACCGGCGTCACGGCCCTGATCGTCGGCCCGCGGAACCTGCCCGGCGGTGTCGGCGGCGTGCTGCTGGCCCTCGCCGGCGGGCTCGTCACCGTCGCGATGGCCGCCTGGCTGTTCCGCATGCCGCTGCGGACGGTCGCGCTGCGGCCGTCCGCCTGAGGAGGACCCCAGATGTCTGCAACGACCGTCGAGGAGACCGCGATGAGCCGCACCGAGCTCGCCCGAGCCGGCCAGGTGCGTGGCGTCACCGCCGCCGACCGGCGGCTGCGCCGGTCCGGCGCCGTGGTCGGGATCTGGTTCTGGGCGATCTACGCGGTGTACGCGGTCGGGATTACCGTCGGGAACGCGTTCGCGGGCAACGACCTGGAGATCAGCGCACTCGACGCCACGCTCGGCGCGCAGCGCTGGGCGGCGCTCTCGCTCGGCGTCGTCGCCACGACCAGCCTGCTGACCATGCACGTGGCGACGGGTGGCAGCCGCCGGTCCCTGGCCGGGGGAGTGACGCGGTGTGCCCTCGTGCTCGGCGCGGGCTACGGCGTCGTCACGGTGCTCGCCCTGCTGGGTGAACGGCTGCTGAGCGCGTCGCTCGGGATGACGTGGCGCCGGCTCGGCGCCCTGCCGTTCGACTCACCCCTCACGGTGCTCGGCACCGGAGTGGCGGAGGGACTCGTCGTGGCCACCTACATCCTGGTCGGGGCGTGCATCGGGGTGGGCTTCGTGCACGCGCGCGCCTGGGGCGCGCTCCTGGTCGTCCCGCTCGCGCTGCCGGCCGTGGTCGTCGACCTCGCCACCCGGACCGGCGTGGTGGGTACGATCGCCAACGTCGAGCTCCGGCCCGACATCGACCACGCCGAGGTGCCCCCGGCCGACGGCATCGCCATCCTGCTGCTCGGCGTCGGCGGGTCCGTGCTCGCCGTCGTGCTCGCCGCCGTCGTGCTCCACGCCCTGCTCCGCACGGCACCCGTACGACCCCGCTGAACCCTGCTCGGCGTGAAGCCCTTCCGCTGGGAGTGATCTCCCCTACGCTTTTGTCATGAAGCCGTTTCTGCTGCTGGCGACGCGCGGGGAGGACATCGCCGCGGACGGCGAGTATGCGGCGTTCTGCCAGTACGGCGGCCTCGAGCCGGAGCAGCTGCACCGGGTGCGCCTCGAGCGCGACCCCCTGCCGCCGGTGAACCTCGACGACTACTCGGGGGTGCTCGTCGGCGGTGGGCCGTTCAACTCGTCGACGCCGCCGGAGCTGAAGGGCCCGGTGCAGCTCCGCGTCGAGGCGGAGCTCGCGGCGCTGCTCGACGAGATCGTCGCGCGCGACTTCCCGTTCCTGGGCGCCTGCTACGGCGTCGGCACGCTGGGCGCGCACCAGGGCGCGGTGATCGACGGTACGTTCGCCGAGGCGCCGAGCGCGGTCACCGTGGAGCTCACGCCGGACGCGGCGTCGGACCCGCTGCTGGCCGGGGTGCTGCCGACGTTCCCGGCGTACGTGGGGCACAAGGAGGCCGTGCGCAAGCTGCCGGACCACGCGGTGCTGCTCGCGTCGTCGGCCGGCTGCCCGGTGCAGATGTTCCGGATCAAGCAGAACCTGTACGCCACGCAGTTCCACCCCGAGCTGGACGTCCTGGGGATGCAGCAGCGGATAGTCGTCTACCGGGACTACGGCTACTTCCCGAGCGAGGAGGCGGAGCGGCTGCGCGAGCGGGTCGCCATGGTGACGGTCGCAGAGCCGATGCGCATCCTGCGGGCGTTCGTGGAGCGCTACGCCCAGCTGTGACGGACCGCATCCTGGTACCCGGTGGACAGCCGCCGGGGCCGGGGCTACGGTTTGGCCGTGGACATTCGTTGGTATTGGCGCTTTACGTCGGCTCCTGGTGGAGCTCGGCGGGCGCACGCCTGACCAACTTTCCACCCGGAGCCAGGGCCTGGGACGCCGATCGCGTCCAGGCCCTTCGTCTTGACCGAGACGGGCCGCTCCGGACCAGGAGTCGGTGGCGGGCCGTCCGGTTCCTCGAACCAGACCCGCCTACCAGGAGCCCCGATCCCGATGAGCATTACCCCCGCGGAACCCAGCACCGAGGCCTCCGACCTCGGTACCCGCACTTCTGACCTGCGCATTCGCGCTCTCGACCCGCTGCCCGCCCCGAACAGCCTGCTGGCGTCGATGCCGCTCGGCACCGCCCGCAGCGACCTGGTCACGACGTCCCGCCGCGAGGTGCGCGACGTCCTGACCGGCGAGGACGACCGGCTGCTGACGATCGTCGGCCCGTGCTCGGTGCACGACCCGGTCGCCGCGCTCGACTACGCCAACCGGCTCGCCACGCTCCGGCGCGAGCTGTCTGACGACCTGGTCGTCGTCATGCGGGTGTACTTCGAGAAGCCGCGCACCACCGTGGGCTGGAAGGGTCTCATCAACGACCCGCACCTGGACGGCTCGCACGACGTGCGGCACGGCCTGAACCTCGCCCGCGAGGTGCTGCTCGGAGTGCTCGACGCCGGCGTGCCCGCCGGGGCCGAGTTCCTCGAGCCCACCAGCCCGCAGTACATCGCCGACGCCGTGACCTGGGGCGCGATCGGTGCCCGCAACGTGGAGTCGCAGGTGCACCGCCAGCTCGCCTCCGGCCTGTCCATGCCGGTCGGGTTCAAGAACGCCACCGACGGCGACGTCCAGATCGCCGTCGACGGCTGCATCACCGCCGCGAGCGAGCACACCTTCTTCGGGGCCGACGGCGAGGGTCGCGCCGCCGCCGTCGAGACCACCGGCAACCCGGACTGCCACGTCATCCTGCGCGGCGGGCGCTCGGGCCCCAACTACTCGACCGAGGACGTCGCCGACGCCCTGCGCGTGGCGCGCACCTCAGGGCTGGGCGGCGCCGTCGAGAACGGCGTGATCGTGGACGCGAGCCACGGCAACTCGGGCAAGGACCACGTGCGCCAGGCCGGCGTCGTGCACGAGATCGCGAACCGCATCGCCGACGGCGAGCGGGGCATCACGGGCCTCATGATGGAGAGCTTCATCGAGGCCGGCGCGCAGAAGCCGGCTCCGCTGTCCGAGCTCACCTACGGCCAGTCGGTCACCGACAAGTGCATGGACTGGGACACGACGGAGGACCTGCTCCGCGAGCTCGCGAAGGCGGTTCGCGAGCGGCGCGGCTGACCTGACGTCGTCGCAGATCGAGCTCGACAGCGCTGGTCGAGCTCCACATCGCTGGTCGAGCTCCACCTCGCTGGTCGAGCTCCACCTCGCTGGTCGAGCTCCACCTCGCTGGTCGAGCTTGTCGAGACCCCGGTCTCGGCAAGCTCGACCGCCGGGGGCGTTCATGCGGCCGCGCCGCAGCCTGCTTCAGCGATCCGACGGGTTGAGCCGCAACCACAGCTCGGCGCGCTCGACGAGGAGCCCCCGACCGAGCTGCTGATACGCCTCGCACATCAGCTCCACGACCTCGTGCCCGTGACCCGAGAGCGACTTGAGCACGCACAGTGCTGAGGCCGGGAAACCGCGGGCGAGATATCTCCTGGCCACGGGCAGGTACTCCTCGTCGTCCCCGCTGTCGTCGACCTGCACGGTCTCGGGCGCGAACGCGGCAGCTTCGGCGAGCACGCCGATGCCATCACCGGTCGGCTCATACCGCCATCCAGCGGGAACCTCGGGTCTGATCCTCAGGCGCGAGCGGGCTCCCGGCCCGATCGCGGGGGAGCCGACGTCGGGACGCAGGTCGAGAGCGCCGCACACCGCCGCCCAACGTTCGTCCTCGGCGGGCGACGGCAGTCCTTGCCCAGGTCCCCGCTCCGCCCAGTTGGCTATCGCGCCGACGAGAAGGTTCTCCAGAGCTTCTTTCGTGCTGTCGCCGAGCCAGCGCGCCGAGTCCTCGCCGGGGGCGTACGACACGCACGGGTGGTCAGCGGCGTCCAGCTCCGGTGCGAGCACGGCCCATCCGTAGTGCAGCCCGTCCCCGCCGTTCCAGCAGAACGGGAGGATCTCGAGCGGCGGTGAGCTGTACCCCAGCTCTCTGCAGAGTGCCGCCGGATCGTCGCCGGGGACGGGCTCACCAAGAAGGCCGGAATCGATGTCGCCGCAGAAGAGGTCCCCACCCCTGTCCAGCCAGGAGGCGTAGCGCCAGACGTTCGGGTCCCCGGGATCCAGTCCGTCCATGAGGAACTCGGCCAGCGCGGCAAACGTCGCGGGGATCCGAAAGGAGTGGTGCAGCGGGTGCCTCATGGGACACGGATCCTAGTGCCGCGCCTTCTAGGCTCGCGTCCGCATGACTTCTACGCTAGCGACAGCAGACTCTCCAGGCTTGCGTTTGCACGGCACTTCGCCGGCATCGGCTCGCTCACCAGCCCTTTTGCTGGTGGTGGCCGCACTGCGGGCCTAACCTCTGCGCATGACCAGCGTCGATGCGGTGGATCCGGCTGAGGCCACCGAGACAGAGTCGCCGCGCCGGCGCCGCGGGAGCTGGATTCCCGTCACGGTGATCGTGGCGCTGTTCGTCGGCATCGCCGCATGGCAGGGCGTGGCCCGCATCGGTCGGGTCGAGACGGGCTCGTCCACGAGCTCCTTTGGCACGAGCCTCCCGGACTGCCTTCCCTCCGGCGACGACTGGACATTGTTCGGTGGCGACGACGACGTGGTGGTGGCGCATACGGTGCGGAACCCGTCGCCCTGGCCCGTCACGGTGATCAGCACTGACCCAGACGTCTACCGGTTCGAGCCCGTGGGCGACGACCGCCGCCTGGACGACACCAGGTTTGCCAACCGCTCTGCCGACGGTGGTGCCCCCGACGGCACCCAGAGCGCCGTCATCATCCCGCCGGGTCGATCGGTGGCCATGTGGATCGTGAATCCGCAGGGCGACGTGCAATTGGGCAACGACACCTGGCAGGGCTACGAGGGCGCGCCACTAAGGATCCGATCCCTCGGTGTCGAACGCGATGTCAACATGCCGTACCGGGGGACGCTCTGGGTGAGCGGCCGGGAAGACATCGATCGCATGGGCAAGGCCATGCAGGAGGCGTGCGATGCCTGAACGGACTGCCGACCTCGCGGAAGTCCGCTTCGAGAACAACCTCAGGCACTGAATCCTGCTCAAATCGGTGCCTAAGGTTGTTCTCGAAGCGGACCACTGGATTGCTCGACGGCGACGCTGGCTGGTCAGCGACCGTCACACCGTCGCCGGCTCCATCTCCTGCTCCGCTTCCGGCTCCGGCTCGACGGGGGCGGACGCCGGCCGTGCGAGCGCCACCACCACGTACGCCATTACAGACACGACCGCACCGTAGATCGTGGGCCAGCCGTCGAACGTCGCCGGGACCAGGTCGTTCGGGATGTACGCGATGTCGTTGGGCACGCCGTAGATGGTGGGCGTGAGCACGAACAGGCCGAACCGCACGACGAGCCCGGTGACCATCGCGGCGATCGCAGCGGCATTGCCGCCGCGCTTCCAGAACACCCCGAGCAGGAACGGGACCGCCAGGCAGGCCAGCATCAGGTCGAACGCGAGGGTGAGCAGGATCCCGGTCTGCGCCACGGTCAGCGCGATCACGGTCCCGACCACGACGATCGGCAGCATCGCGAGCCGCGTCCAGCGCAGCAGGGGGTCGTACGTCCCGTCGGACGGAGCGACGCGGCGCACGCCCAGGATGTTGCGCACCGCCACCGCGGACGTGGCCAGGATCGCGCCGGAAGCGGTGGAGAACGACGCCGCGACGATGCCCGAGAGCACCAGGACCGCGAGCCACACGGGCGCGTGGTCCGAGAGCAGCGTGAACAGCATGGGCCCGTCGGTGGCGTCGATCCCGATCGCGGCCGAACCGAGCGCCACCATCGCGAACGCGACGCCGATCGCGGCGGTGCCTGCGGCGGCGGTGAAGCAGGCGCGACGCGCGATCTGCGGCGTCCGGGCGGAGAAGATGCGCTGCATGAAGTCGATGGCGACGATGTCGCCGATGCCGAGCGAGATCAGCGTGGCCCAGTTGATCGGCGCGCCGACGTCGGTGGAGGTGAGCTGCTCCAGGTCGAACGGCCCCATCCCCTCGGGGATCTGGAAACCGAAGGTCGCCCCGAACCAGATGACGAGCGTGGCGGTGGCGACCAGTGTGATGGTGATCTGGACGGCGGCCGTGTAGGCGTCGGAGAACATGCCGCCACCGACGGTGTAGATCAGGACGAGGACCACGGCAGTCACCACGCCGGCCCAGTACGGCAGCCCGGCGAAGTGCTCCAGGAGGAACCCGCACGCCACGAGGTTGCCGGCCATGAGGATCGCGAACGCGAAGATCATCAGCACCGATGCCGCGACCTCGACGCCGCGCCCGTAGCGTTTCCGGTAGTAGTCGGCGAGCGTGTACAGGCCCATGCCGTTGAGCCGCCTGGCCAGGAAGAGGCCGGTCAGCAGCAGGCAGATCGCCAGGCCGATGGCGAGGGACGCCCCCGACCAGAAGCCGAACAGCGAGGTCAGGTCGGTGTTCCCGACGGTGGCGTTGGAGTCGACGGCGGCCGCCATGAGCGACGCCCCGACGAGCGGTACGCCGAGGCGGCGTCCTGCGACGAGATAGTTGGCGGAGTCGCCGTCGACCTTCCGGGCGACGACTATTCCGATGACGACGACGGCGAGCACCGTCACGCCGATACCTGCGATGATCATGGGTGGCTCCTCGAACGAGGACCGCGTGGCGCGCGGTGGATGGATGGGGTCCGGTAGCAGGACCCATTCACCTCGCCGCGCGTCACACCCGTGTCGCGCGTGTGGAACGACTGCGTTAATTCTGTCGGGCGACAGGTTTCTTCGGTCGGGCTTCCTCCGCCAGTGCGAAGCCCGCCTCGCGGGCCTGGGCGACGGCGTCGTCGTCCAGGCCCAGCAGCCGGAGCACCAGGTCCGCGTACCGCTGCCCGGCCCGCGCGGCGTCGAGCTCCGGCTCGTCGCGGCGACGCAGGATCACGCTCTCCACGAAGGTCAGGACCATGGCGCCGTCGTCGTGCCCGGCGTCGGGACCGAGCGTTCCCGAGACCAGGTCGCCGTAGGCGGCCCGGAGCTGCTCGCGATGCTCGCGGAAGGTCTCGAACCCGGCCCCGGCCACCTCGGGCAGCAGGTATAGCGCGCCGATGTTGAGGTCGCCCGAGCAGAGCAGCTCGACGTCGAGCCGCGCGAGCGCCCAGAGCCGCACCGCCGGCTCCTCCGGCCGCGCAAGCAGCAGCCGCGCGGACTCGAGCGAGGGCTCGACCGAGTCGAGCAGCAGCCGCTGGAGGATCGCCGACTTGGTGCCGAACCAGTGGTACATCGAGGCCTGGCGCACGCCCGCGGCGTCGGCGATCGCGCGGGTCGATGTAGCCGTGTAGCCCACCGTGCAGAAGAGGCGCGCGGCCGCTGACAGGAGGTCCGACTCGGTGCCGCGGCCGCTGGGCGATGCGCCGTCAGCGCGGGGGCGGCCAGGGCGCCGCGGCGCAGGAGCTGCGCCCTGGTCGGCGATCGAGGAGGTCACCCGCCTGACGCTACCTGGTGTAACTCAGGATTTACCTCGCCGTGCGCCCGGGGGAAACACTGGGGCGAAAATCTATTCCTGTCATCCGACAGAAACCCCATGGAGAAACCCAGGAGGCGTCATGACCACCGCGACCACCGCGGGCGCGAAGGCTCACGCCCGCGAGCAGGAGCCGGCGGCCGCAGCCGAGCTGCCCCGCGTGCTCCACCCCGCGTCCGCCTACGCGGGCGACCTGCCCCCGGGGGTGGCCGCGGCCGACCTGGTCTGGGCCGAGACCGTGCCGCCAGGCGGGTACACGAGCCTGGTGGTCGCCGCCGGCACCCGCGTCCGCGTGCGGGACACGACCGGCGACGCGTGCGCGCACCTGCTGGCGTTCCATGCCGACCAGCCCACCGAGCGCCTCAACGTCGCCGACACGGTCAAGGTCCAGTGGCAGGCCTTCCTCACCGCGGGCCACCTGCTCCTGTCCGACCAGGGTCGTGCGCTCGCGACGATCGTCGAGGACTCGGCGGGCAACCGCGCCGACGCGCCGCGCCACGACGCCCTGTTCGGCACCTCCACGCTCGCCCGCAACGCGGAGCGCTACGGCAGCGGGGACGTCTTCGGCCCCAGCCCCGCCGGACGCGAGCTCTTCGCGCTCGCCGCCGCCAAGCACGGGCTGTCGAGGCGCGACCTCCCGCCGAGCGTCACCTTCTTCGAGGGCGTGTCGGTGTCCGACGCCGGGCGGCCTGCCTTCGCGGGATCGTCCGGCCCCGCGAGCATCACCCTGGTGGCCGAGCTGCCGCTGATCGTGCTGCTCGCGAGCACCGCCCACCCGCTCGACCCCCGGCCGGAGTTCACCGCCGGCCCGCTCGATGTCGTGGCCTGGCCCGGAGCACCGACCGTGCCCGGCGACCCCGCATGGGACGCCACGCCCGAGGGGCGCCGCGCGTACGAGAACTCGACAGCCCACCGCCGCACGCGAGGAGCCGACCGATGACCGCAGCCACAGTCCCAGCCACCGCCGCCCCGCTCGCGATCGTCCCGCCCGAGGTCGCGGCGGACGCCGTCGTGATCCACGACGAGACCGTGGCCGCCCGCAACCCCTGGACCCGGGTGATCACCGCCGGGGACACGCTCACGATGGTGGACGTGGGCGGCAACCAGGCCGTCGACTTTCTGGTCTACGACGCGCACGACACCGAGCTCCGGTACAGCGCACCCGACACCCTGCAGGGCCAGGACACGATCTACCTCACGACCGGCAGCGTGCTCCGCGACGCCGAGCACGGCCCGCTCATGACCGTCGTCGCCGACACCTGCGGCCGCCACGACACCCTGGGCGGTGCCTGCTCCAAGGAGTCCAACACCCTGCGCTACGGGCACCACACGCGGGCCCAGCACGCCTGCGTGGAGAACTTCCTGCTGGGCGGGTCCCGGCACGGCCTGGGCAAGCGCGACCTGGTCTCCAACATCAACTGGTTCATGAACGTGCCGGTGGACCCGGACGGCGCTCTCGGCATCGTGGACGGCATCTCCGCCCCCGGCCTGGCCGTCTCGGTGCGGGCGGAGCGCGACGTGCTCGTCCTGATCTCCAACTGCCCGCAGATCAACAATCCGTGCAACGGGTTCGACCCGACGCCCGTCCGGGTGATCGTGACGCGCGCATGACGGTCCTGCCCCACAACACCATGACGGGCCAGCCCTACAAAACGCTGCTCGTGGCCAACCGCGGCGAGATCGCGGTGCGGATCATCCGGACGGCGCGCGCCCTCGGCCTGCGCACTGTGGCGGTCCACTCGGCGGCCGACGCCGGGGCCCTGCACGTGCACCTGGCCGACGAGGCCGTGCCGCTCGGGCCCGCCCCCGCCGCGCAGAGCTACCTGCGCGGCGATCTGGTGGTCGAGGCCGCGCTCCGGACCGGTGCGGGCGCGATCCACCCGGGGTACGGGTTCCTGTCCGAGAACGCGGGCTTTGCCCGCCAGGCCGAGGCGGCCGGGCTCGCCTTCGTCGGGCCGACGCCGGAGCACCTCGAGCTGTTCGGCGCCAAGCACACGGCGCGGGCCGCCGCGCAGGCGGCCGGGGTTCCCCTGCTCGCGGGGACTGGCCTGCTCGCCGACGTCGAGCATGCCGTCGCGGAGGCCGGGCGGATCGGGTTCCCGGTGATGCTGAAGGCCACCGCAGGCGGCGGCGGGATCGGGATGCGGGCCTGCCGGGACGCCGACGAGCTGGTCGCCGCCTGGGACGCCGTGCGCCGCACAGCGGCGGCCGGGTTCGGCACGGCCGACGTCTTCCTGGAGCGGCTCGTCGAGCGCGCGCGTCACGTCGAGGTGCAGGTGTTCGGCGACGGCGCGGGCGGCGTCGTCACGCTGGGCGACCGGGACTGCTCCCTGCAGCGCCGGAACCAGAAGGTCGTCGAGGAGGCGCCCGCGCCGCACCTCCCGGACGCCGTCCGCGCCCGGATCGCCGACGCCGCGCGCGACCTGGCCGCGTCCGTGGGCTACCGCTCGGCCGGCACGGTGGAGTACGTCTACGACGCCGAGCGCGAGGAGGCCTCGTTCCTCGAGGTCAACACGCGCCTCCAGGTGGAGCACCCCGTCACCGAGGCCGTCTACGACGTCGACCTCGTCGCCTGGATGCTGCGGCTCGCCGGAGGCGACGCCGGCATGGTGCGCGAGTGGCTCGACGCCCCGCGCGCCCCCCGCGGCGCCGCCGTCGAGGCCCGCGTGTACGCGGAGAACCCCGACCGGGACAACACCCCCAGCGCGGGCACGATCACGCACGCCGCGTTCCCGGCGGAGGTCCGCGTCGACACCTGGGTCGAGGCCGGCACCACGGTCTCGGCCCACTACGACCCGCTGCTCGCCAAGGTGATCACGCATGGCGACGACCGCGAGCAGGCCTGGGCCGCGCTCGCCCGCGGCCTCGACGGCTCCCGCATCGACGGCGTGGCCACCAACCTCGGCCTGCTCGCCGCGCTGCCGGACCACCCCGACGTCGTCGCCGCACGGCACGACACGGGGACGCTGGCCCACGTGGCGGACGCCTCGCCGCGGCTCGAGGTGGTGCGGCCCGGCATGCTGACCACCATCCAGGACTGGCCGGGCCGCACGGGGCTGTGGCACGTGGGCATCCCGCCGTCGGGGCCGATGGACGACCTGTCGTTCCGGCTCGGCAACCGGGCCCTGCGTAACCCGGAGGGCGCGCCCGGCCTGGAGTGCACGCTCCACGGCCCGGCGCTGCGGTTCCGCACTGCCGCGACCGTCATGGTCACGGGCGCGCCCGCTCCGGTGACCGTCGACGGCGTCCCGGCGCCCCAGTGGGAGCCGCTCGTTCTCGAGCCGGGCGCCGTGCTCGACGTCGGCGCCCCGGACCGCGGCATGCGCACCTACGTGCTGGTGGCGGGCGGGCTCGACGCCCCGCAGGTCCTGGGCTCGGCGGCGACGTTCGACCTCGGCGAGATCGGCGGCACCACCGGGGCGCCGCTGCGCACCGGTGACGTGGTGCGCCTGGGCGATCCGTCCGGCGTCGGGCAACCGGTGCCCGTGCCACCGGAGGAGCGACCCGAGTTTCCGGACCGGTGGCAGGTCGCGGCCCTGGAGGGGCCGCACGCGGCGCCGGAGTTCTTCACGATCGAGGACATGGCCGAGTTCTATGCCACCGACTGGGAGGTGCACTTCAACTCGGCGCGTACGGGCGTGCGGCTCGTAGGCCCCCGGCCCACGTGGGCGCGGCCCGACGGCGGTGAGGCGGGCCTGCACCCGTCGAACATCCACGACACGCCGTACGCCGTCGGCGCCGTCGACTACACGGGGGACCTGCCGATCCTCCTGGGACCCGACGGGCCCAGCCTGGGCGGCTTCACCTGCCCGGCGACCGTCGCGGTGGGCCACCTGTGGAAGCTCGGCCAGCTGCGGCCCGGCGACACGGTCCGCTTCGTCCCCGTGAGCGAGGCGCAGGCGGACGCCCTGCGCGCCGCGCCGCTGCTTCCGGCTGCCCCGGACCGCGCCGCCGTGTCCGACGGCGGCGTGCTCGCCCGCGTGCCGGCCGTCACCCAGGGCGGCACGCAGGTGTCGCCCGAGGTCACCTACCGGCGCAGCGGTGACGACAACCTGCTCGTCGAGTACGGGCCCATGCAGCTCGACGTCGCGACGCGCATGCGCGTGCACGCGCTGGCCGAGGGCCTGTACGAGCGGCTCGGCGTGCCGCGCGACGCCGCGAGCACCTACGACCCGGCGGTGGCCGGCGCGCTGCGGTCCGCGGGCGTCCTCGACCTGACGCCCGGCATCCGGTCCCTGCAGGTGCACCTCGACCCTGCGGTCCTCACCCTGCGGCAGGCGCTGGACCTGGTCCGCGAGGTCGACGCCGCGCTGCCGCCCACCGCCGAGCTCGTGGTGCCCTCGCGCACCGTGTGGCTGCCGCTGTCGTGGGACGACCCGGCCACGCGCGAGGCCATCCGCCGGTACATGGCCGGCGTGCGCGACGACGCCCCGTGGTGCCCGTGGAACATCGAGTTCATCCGCCGGATCAACGGGCTGGACACGGTCGACGACGTCTACCGGACGGTCTTCGACGCCGAGTACCTGGTGCTGGGCCTGGGCGACGTGTACCTCGGCGCACCCGTGGCGACCCCGCTCGACCCGCGCCACCGGCTCGTGACCACCAAGTACAACCCGGCGCGCACCTGGACGCCCCAGAACGCCGTGGGCATCGGCGGCGCCTACCTGTGCATCTACGGGATGGAAGGCCCAGGCGGCTACCAGTTCGTGGGCCGCACCACGCAGGTGTGGTCCACGCACGCGCAGCGCGGCTCGTTCCGGCCCGGAACCCCGTGGCTGCTGCGGTTCTTCGACCGGATCCGCTGGTACCCCGTGTCCTCCGAGGAGCTCGGCGAGCTGCGCGACCAGGCCGCCGCGGGCCGGCTCGAGCTGCGGGTGGAGGAGGGCGAGTTCGCACTCGCCGAGTACCAGCGGTTCCTCGAGCAGAACGCGGGCCCGATCGCCGGGTTCCGCGAGCGGCAGGCCGCCGCGTTCCAGGCAGAGCGCGACGCCTGGGCGGCGGCGGGGGAGTTCGAACCCCGACCGGAGCCGGTAGCCGCGCCCGCCGCCGTCGGCGTGCCGGTTCCGCCGGGCGCGCACGGCGTCGAGGCGCCCTTTGTCGGCACGGTGTTCCGCGTCGACGTCGAGCCGGGCGACGCGGTAGCGCCCGGCGACACCCTCATCACCCTGGAGGCCATGAAGATGGAAGCACCAGTCACCGCGACCGCCCACGGCGTCGTCAGCTCCGTGCACGTCAAGACCGGCGAGCAGGTGGGGCCGGGGCGGGTGCTCGTGGTCGTGGCGCAGGAGATGGCGGCGTGAGCGCGCTGGGCGGCCTGCGCGAGCGCGTCGAGGCCGCGTATGCCCGGGTCGCCGAGGTGGACCGGCCCGAGGTGTGGATCGACCTCCGGCCGCGCGCCGACGTCCTGGCCGACGCCGACGAGGTTACCCGGCGGCTCGAGGCAGGGGAGGAGCTCCCCCTGGCCGGGCTGCTCGCGGCGGTGAAGGGCAACATCGACGTCGCCGGGCTCCCGACGACGGCGGCCTGCCCGGCCTTCGCCTACACGCCCGACGGCGACGCGACGGCGGTCGCCCGCCTCCGTGCGGCGGGGGCGCTGGTGCTCGGCACCACGAACCTCGACCAGTTCGCCACCGGCCTCGTGGGGACGCGCAGCCCGCACGGCGCGGTGCGGCACGCGACGGCGCCGGAGCGGATCTCGGGCGGGTCGTCGAGCGGCTCCGCCGTCGCGGTGGCGCTGGGCATCGTCGACGTGGCGCTCGGCACGGACACGGCCGGCTCGGGCCGGGTGCCTGCGGCGCTGCACGGGCTCGTCGGGATCAAGGCGACGCGTGGCGTGGTGCCCGCGACCGGCGTCGTGCCCGCGTGCCGCTCGCTCGACTGCGTGACCGTGCTGGCCCAGGACCTGGCCACGGCGCGCCGGACCCTGCTGAGCCTGGCCGGGCCCGACGGCGTCGACCCCCTGGCGCGCGACCTGCCGCCGGGCTGGGACGCGGTCCGTCCCGGTGGCGGCGACGGCGGCCCGCCCGTCGTCGCGGTCCCGTCCCCGGAGGCGCTGGGCCCGCTCGCGCCCGGCTGGGCGGAGGCCTTCGAGGCGGCGGTCGACCGCCTGGCCCACGCGGGCGCGCAGGTGCGCCGGGTCGACATCGCGCCCCTGCTGGCCGCCGCCCGGCTGCTGTACGACGGGGCGTTCGTCGCCGAGCGGTACGCCGCCGTCGGCGATTTCGTCGCGAGCCACCCCGACGACGTCGACCCCGTGGTCGGCGCCATCATCGGCAAGGCCGCCGCGCCCCTGGCGCACGAGCTCTTCGCGGACATGGCCCGGCTCGACGAGCTGGGCCTGGCCGCCCGCACGGCGCTCGCGGGCACGGACGTCCTGCTGCTCCCGACGACGACGCGGCACCCCACGCTCGCCGAGGTCGCGGCGGACCCGGTGGGCGTGAACTCCGACCTGGGCCGGTTCACCAACTTCGCGAACCTCCTGGACATGGCCGCGCTGGCGGTGCCGGCAGGGGAGGCGGACGGGCTGCCGTTCGGTGTGCAGCTCGTGGGGCCGGCGTTCAGTGACGGCCTGCTCGCGGGCGTTGCCGAGCTTCTCGCGGAGAGCTCCGAGCCGGTGCGGCCCGGATCGGTGCCGCAGGCAGCGGTCTCGCGGGCATCGGTGCCGCTCGCCGTGGTCGGGGCGCACCTGAGCGGGCAGCCGCTCAACCATCAGCTCGTCGACCGCGGCGGCCGGCTGGTCGCGACGACCACCACCGCTCCCGCCTACCGGCTCTTCGCCCTGGACATCACGCCGGCCAAGCCGGGCCTGGTCCGCGTGGCCGACGGCGGCGCCCCGATCAAGGCCGAGGTGTGGGAGCTGTCGGCGGCTGGGTTCGGCGACTTCGTCGCGTCGGTCCCGGCGCCCATGGCGATCGGCAAGGTCCTGCTCGCCGACGGCTCCGAGGTCCCCGGCTTCCTGTGCGAGCCGGCAGCCCTCGACGGGGCCCGCGACATCACGGCATCGGGTGGCTGGCTGGCGCACCTCGCCGCGGACGCCGAGGCGGCCGCGGCCGGGCGCTAGCGCCGCGTCAGGTCGCCGCGGGTGCGAAGCGGCCGATCAGCAGGTCCAGCCGGTGCCCGTGGAGCTCGGGGGGCAGGCGGCCGCTGCGCTCGAGCATGGCCAGGCCGTGCAGGCTCGCCCAGAAGGTCTCGGTGAGGATGCCAGGGTCGTCGTCCCCGGCCAGCGGCCGCACGGCCTGAAGCAGCTCGTCGAACCCGTTGCGCAGAAGGGCCGGGGTGTCGGGGCTGGCGAACGGCAGGTCGACCGCATGGGTGAACATGGCGTCGTAGAGGGCGGGGCGCTTCTGGGCGAAGCCCAGGTATGCCGCCGCCACCGCAGCGAGGGCATCGCGGCCTGCGCGGGCCGCAGTGCGCGCGACGCGCAGCTCGTCGACCAGCTCCTCGAAGCCCTGGACGGCGACCGCCGTCATGATGGCGCCCTTGCCCTTGAAGTGGCTGTACAGGACGGGCTGGCTGTACTCGATCTCGGCGGCGAGCCGCCGCGTCGTGACCGCCTCCCAGCCCTCCGTCTCCGCCAGCTCCCGGGCCGCCGCGACGATCTGCTGCTCGCGCTGCGCCCGCTCGCGCTCCCGGCGCGTCTGAGTCGTCATGGTCAAATCCTAGCATTGCTAGGCAATCTGTCCTCGCTATGCTAGCGTCGCTACATCATCTATCGGCGCTAGCAAGGAGATCTGACATGACCGTCGCCGCGTACGCCCTGGCCGCAGTACTCAACCTGTTCGTCGTGTACATCGGGGTGAATTTCCTGCTCAGGCCCTACGTCGCCGCGGCCGGGTACGGCGTGCCCGCCATGAAGGACCACGCCTACCTCATGATCAAGGGCTCGCGGGACGCCACCCTCGGCGTCATCGGCCTGGTGCTCCTCGTCCTCGCGGGGGCCCATGCCGAAGCCTGGTTCATGCTCACCGCGACACTGATCCCGTTCGGCGACGCCGTGATCGTGCTACGCCACGGCGGCACGAAGGCCGTCGCGTTCGGGGTCCACTTCGCGACCGCGGTCGTCATGCTGGTCAGCGCGGGCCTGCTGTTCGCCGCCTGAGCCGGGCAGTCAGCCCACGAAGCCTTCCAGCTCGGCAGTCGACACCTTCCGCCGGGACCTGATCAGCTCTTCGACGCGCTCCATCTGGTCCCACACGTTCACGGCCATGCCGGCCATGACCTGGCCGTCGACGCGCCAGAACGCCACGAACTCCCGCTTGCCGGTGTCGCCGGAGACGACCACGTCGTCGTACCCGGCCTGGACGTCCACCCACCCGGTGTACTCCATGCCGACGTCGTACTGGTCGCTGTAGAAGTACGGCAGCTTGTCGTACGGGTCGAGGTCGCCGAGCATGGCGCGACCCGCGTGCGCGCCGCTCTCCTGTGCGATGGCCCAGTGCTCCACGCGCAGGGGACGCCCGTAGTGGAGGGACGGGATGCTCGCGATGTCGCCCGCGGCCAAGACGTCGGGATGCGACGTCGCCAGGGTGCCGTCCACGACGACGCCGCCGCCCTGCGCGGCGGGCCGGAGGTCGAGCCCCGCCGCCTCCGCGAGGCCGACATTCGGCGCGGCACCCACCCCTATCACCACGACGTCGGCTTCGATGTGCGTGCCGTCCGACAGGGAGACGCCGGTGACCCGGCCGTCGGCGCCGCGCAGCTGAGCGACGGATGCGTTCCGCAGCAGGCGCACCTCGTGCTCGGTGTGGACGCCCGCGTAGAAGTCGCTCATCTCGGGCCCGAGCGCGCGGCCGAGCGGGTGGGCGCCCCGGCCCACCACCGTGACGTCCAGGCCGAGCGTGCGCGCCGAGGCCGCCACCTCGAGCCCGATCCACCCGTCGCCGACGACGACGAGCCGGCCGATGCCCTCCAGGGACGCATTGAGCAGTGTGCTGGAGATCTGGTCGGAGTCGTCGATGGTGCGCAGGTAGTGCACTCCGGCGAGGTCGGTGCCAGGCACGTCGAGCGCGCGCGGCGTGGACCCCGGGGCGAGGAGCACCTTCGCGAACGTGAGCGTGGCGCCGTCGGACAGCGTGAGGGTGTGGCCGGCCGGGTCCAGCCCGACGACGGTCTCGCCGGTGCGGATCGTGACGTCGTGCTCGGCGTACCAGGCGTCGTCGAGCGGGAAGACGACATCACGCTCCGACTCGCCGCGCAGGTAGTCCTTGCTCAGCGGCGGACGCTCGTACGGGTGGTGGGGCTCCGTCGTGACGACCACGACGTCGCCGTCGTAACCGCCGTCTCGCAGGGCCTCGGCGGCGCGGGCTGTGGTCAGCCCGCCGCCGACCAGAACGAGCGGATCCATCGTCGCCTCCCGGATTGGGGGTAGGCGCCCAGTCTTGCACCCGGGTGCGGGCCGGTCATCTGGTCGGCCCAGCGCCGATTGTGCGCGGTGAATCAGGATCAGGGGCGAGCGTCGGATGAGCGGGAGGTGGTCAGGGCGGCCAGGTGGTCGTCCAGGAGCTCGACCTGCCGCTGCGGTGTGAACGTCGCCGGGTCGAGCAGGGCTTGGACCACCAGGCCGAGGGTGAAGGACTGGGCTCCGGCCGCGATGTCCGCCGGGTCGCCTGGGGGAAGCTCGCCGAGCTCCTGGGCCGCTGCCACTCGCTCGCGCAACGCGTCGCGGCTCTGGGCGTACTTGCGGGCGTAGTCGGCCTGCAGGTCGCCGTCGGAGAGTGCGGCGTCCCAGGAGGAGACCCAGATCCGGTTGCTGACCGTGGCCTCCGGGGTCAGGGGCAGGATGTCCATCAGCGCGTGCCGCAGGGCGGTCAGACCCTTGCCGGCGGGGCGGCGCGGGCGTGCGATGGTCCGCCGTTCGAGCAGGTCGAGTGCGTATGCGACGAGGGCCTGCTTGGTGGGGAAGTAGTGCGTGAGCAGACCGGTGGTCGCGCCGAGCTCGGTCGCCACGGCGCGCAGCGTGAGGCCGGCGAAGCCGCGTGTGGCCATCACCTGCCAGACCGCCTCGGACACCTCGCGGCGACGGGCCTCGTGGTCTCCCTTGGGACGTGGCATGCTGCCACGGTACATTGCCGCAACGGTTGTTATGCGAATTGAGGAGTTCCTATGTTCTCGCTGGTGCTGCGCGACGGTTCTCGCCTCGCCCCGCTGGAGGTCTGGCATGCCGAGGAGTTCGCGGCCCACATGGACCGGGCTCGTGAGCACATCCGGCCGTGGGTCGGTCCGACGTTCGTCACCGACGGTCTGGACGGGGCGCGGAGCACGCTCAAGCGGTACGCGGAGCGCCAGGCTGAGGACGGCGGTCGCCTGTACGGCATCTGGCGGGACGGGGTCCTGGTCGGCGGCGTGATGTTCACCGACTTCGACGCCGGTTTCGGCGTGTGCGAGATCGGATGCTGGCTGGAGCCGTCTGCCGAGGGGCACGGGCTGATCACCGAGGCGTCCGGCGTGCTGCTGCACTGGGCGTTCACGTCCCGCGGGCTGCACCGGGCCGAGTGGCACTGCCGGGCCGAAAACGACCGCAGCTCGGCGGTGGCCCAGCGGCTCGGCATGACGCTCGAGGGCGTGCGGCGCGAGGCGTGGCCGTACGGGGGCAGGCGCTACGACAAGGAGGTCTGGGCGGTTCTCGCTCCCGAATGGCAAGCCCTGGGACGGTGAAAGGAGTCCCTCGCGAGCCGGCCGGAGCCGTCCCGGTCAGGCCGCGGCGGGGCGCATGGCGGGTTCCGTGGACGCCGGCTTCGTGAACCAGCCGGCGTAGGTCAGCAGCAGGCCCGCAGCCCCGAGCAGGCCGAAGAAGACACGGGCCAGGAGCGTCGCGGTGGGCGAGAGCATGGTCGCGTCAACGGCTGCCTGGACGGCGGTGGGGTCGGCGACGAGGAGAAGTCCGCGCAGGGCGACGAACCAGCCGAACGCCGAGATGGTGATCGCGAGCGGACCGCGCCAGCTGCGATGCCCGCCGATGATGACCAGCCCTCCGCCGATCATCAGGGCGCCGAGCATGAAGACCAGGGCGGGCTCGGAGAACAGGGCGTCGATCAGCCAGAGCTGATCGGGCAGGCGGAACGCGTACAGAAGAGTGAAGGTCGCGACGTACGGGCCGATGACGCGGGCGAAGGCCCGCGTGCGCAGCTGCGCCTCGACGGAGGCGGAGACCTTGGCTGATGACATGGTGCCTACTCCTTGGTTCGGCGGGGCGCGTGGTCCCGTGGGGCTTGCGGCCGGTATCCGGCCTGGTGGAGGACGGCGCGCAGGTACTGCTCGACGTCGGCGGGCGTGCTGGTGTCCGGGCGGGTGACCAGGTGCTGCCAGCCCGCGCCGGTGAGCATGTCCAGCAGGACCTGCGGGTCGGTGTCGGGGGGCAGCTCCCCGATGTCGCGGGCCCCTTCGAACACCTTCATCCGGGTATCGCTGCGCTGGTCGCCGAGCTGCTTCTGGTAGACGTCGGCGACCTCGGGGTAGTCCTCGAACGTGGCGTAGAGCCGGCGCAGGAGCCGGCGCTGGCGAGGGTCGGCGAGGACGGAGGCCCAGCCGGTCAGGAGGTGCTCCACGTCGCGGATCTCCGGCGTCGGCGGCGGGTTGCCGTAGGCGGACTCGACCGCGGCGATCAGGAGCCGGGTCTTGTCCGCGAAGCGACGGTAGACGGTGGCCCGGGTGACCCCGGCGCGCCGAGCCACCTGCTCGATGCTGGCGGCCTCCGCGCCGCGCTCGATCAGCAGGCCGAGGGCTGCGTCGAGGATGGCGGCGTCGGCGTCCGCGTTGCGCGGGCGGCCAGGGGGTCGTGGTTCGGTACTCATGATCATTACGATACAGGTCTGCTCTGTATTGTAAATAGGACGGCTCGTTCCCTGGATGACGTCGGATCCCCCAACTGGTCTCCCTGGGCCGTTCGACCAAGGGCTCTTGAGAAGCGAAAAGGCCCTCCGACCCAGCATTTCTGCTGGTCAGAGGGCCTTTTCACATGGTCGGGGTGACAGGATTTGAACCTGCGACCTCTTCGTCCCGAACGAAGCGCGCTACCAAGCTGCGCCACACCCCGATGGATTCCACCGCACGACAGGCACGAAGCCTTTCCGCGGAAGCCTGCTCAGAATAGCCGACGCATGGCCCGGAACGGAAACCGAATCCACAGTGGGTCCGATCACGCCCGTTCCGGGCCGCTGCGGGGTCGTTACGCCAGCTCGACGACGAGCTCTACCTCGACCGGCGAGTCCAGCGGAAGAACCGCCACGCCGACGGCGGAGCGGGCGTGCAGGCCGGCGTCGCCGAAGATCTCGCCGAGCACCGTGGAGGCGCCGTTGATCACACCGGGCTGGCCGGTGAAGGCAGGGTCGCTGGCGACGAAGCCGACGACCTTCACGATCCGGGAGATCGCGTCGAGAGAGCCGGTGACCGACCGGACGGCGGCCAGCGCGTTGAGTGCGCAGGTGCGGGCGTAGCGCGCGGCGTCGTCGGGGGAGACCAGGCCCTCGCCCTCGCCGACCTTGCCGGCGGCAGGCAGCGCGCCCTCGGTGAAGGGGAGCTGGCCGGAGGTGTAGATGTAGCGGCCGGTCTGCACGGCCGGCACGTACGCCGCGACGGGAGCCGCCACCTCAGGGAGCGTGATGCCCAGCTCGGCGAGCCGCTTCTCGTGGCTCATGCGTCGCCGCCGTTGGGTCGCTTCAGGTAGGCGACGAGCCCGGTGCCGTCGGGCCCGGGGACCACCTGCACGAGCTCCCAGCCGTCCGAGCCCCACTGATCGAGGATCGCCTTGGTGTTGTGAATGAGGAGGGGGATCGTCGCGTACTCCCACTTCGTTGCCATGGCAGTGATGCTAGCCCGCGATCGACGACGGCGATCGCGGCTGGCGATTCCGCACGAGACCTGCACACGGGCGGATCCAGTTTTCGGCGCGCCCTGTCAGGGACACCCCGTAACCTGGGCGCATGGCCATGGCGAACCCTCGCGAGCCGCGCCGGATCACTCGGACCATTCCCGCGGCACAGCTCATCGGACTCCTTCTCGCATTCGTGCTCACCGCAGGCGCTGGTGGCGTGATCGCGGCCGGATTGGTGATTCCGCTGGCCTCGGGCGTGGACACCACCGTCGACACGGGCGTCGAGGTCTTCGACGAGCTGCCTGAGGAGCTGGTTCCGGGGCCGCTGTCGGAGCAGTCGCAGATCTACGCGAGCGACGGCAAGACGAAGCTGGCCACGTTCTACGCGCAGAACCGCATCGTGGTGCCGCTCGACAAGGTGTCCCAGAACATGAAGAACGCCGTCATCGCGATCGAGGACGAGCGCTTCTACACGCACGGCGGCGTGGACCCCGAGGGCATCTCGCGCGCCGCGGTGAAGAACTTCGGCGGCGGCGACACCCAGGGTGCCTCGACCCTCACGCAGCAGTACGTGAAGAACGTGCTCATCGAGGAGGCCGACCGCACGGGCAACACGTTCGGCGTCATGGAGGCCCGCGAGGACTCGCTCAGCCGAAAGCTCCGCGAGGCGAAGCTGGCCATCGCGCTCGAGAAGCGGATGTCCAAGGACGAGATCCTGCAGGGCTACCTCAACATCGCCCAGTTCGGCTGGAGCGTGTACGGCGTCGAGACGGCCTCGCAGCACTACTTCAACAAGTCCGCGAAGGACCTGTCGGTGGTCGAGGCGGCCACGATCGCCGGCATCACCAAGGCCCCGAGCAAGTTCGACCCGGTGCAGAACCCCAAGGACGCCAAGGAACGTCGCGACCTCGTGATCGGCAAGATGTGGCAGCTCAACTACATCACGACCGAGGAGCGCGACGAGGCGAAGGCGACCAAGATCTCCGACTCCCTTGACGTCCAGCCGCTGGATGTCGGGTGTGACTCCGCGGGCGGAGCGGCCTTCTTCTGCGACTACGTGATCAAGGAGATCATGTCGAGCCCGGAGTTCGGCAAGACCCGGGACGACCGCTACGACCTCCTGTACCGCGGCGGGCTGCACATCGTCACGACGCTGGACACCAAGATGCAGGCGGCCGCTGAGAAGACCGTCGTCGAGGGCGTCCCGGCGGACAACGCCTTCGGCCTGGAGGCGGCGGTGACGTCCGTCGAGCCGGGCACCGGCCAGATCAAGTCGATGGCGCAGAACCTCCCCTACGACGTGAGCGCCGAGCCTGATCCGGGCACGACCGCGCAGAACTACTCGGCCGACTACAACCACGGCAACTCGCGCGGGTTCCCGGTGGGGTCCAACTTCAAGCCGTACGTGCTCGCCGAGTGGCTGCGCAGCGGCCACCAGCTCTACGACACGGTGAGCGCTGCTGGCTACGCCCCCTACCAGACGGAATTCACGGCGAACGGCTGCGTCCACAACTTCCCGTACAAGCGGTGGGACGTGGGTAACGTCGAAGGGTCCACCTCCGGGAACGTCAGCGTGCTCCAGGGCACGTTCCAGTCGCTCAACACGGTCTACGCGCGCATGTCGCAGCAGCTCGACCTCTGCAACCTGCAGAAGACCGCGTGGGACGTGGGCTTCCGGCCGATGACGTCGGCTCTGACCTACGAGGGTGAAGGCACCTTCCGGACGATCGACCAGCCGCAGCAGAAGGACATCGATGTCTTCGCGTCCATGACGCTCGGCACCCAGGCCTCGACGCCCCTCAACCAGGCCGCCGCGTTCGCCACCTTCGCCTCGGGCGGGACCTACTGCGAGCCCATCGCGATCGTCCAGGTCAAGGACCACGACGGCAAGAAGATGAAGGTGCCCTCGGCCAACTGCAAGCAGACCCTGGAGCCCAAGGTCGCCAACACTGTCGCCTATGCCATGACCAAGGTGTTCAGCACGAACCCGTGGGGCACGGCCTGGTCGATCGCACCCGGTCTCGAGGACGGCCGCCCGGTGGCGGGCAAGACCGGTACCACGAACGGTGCCACCCAGAGCTGGTTCACCGGGTACACGCCCGAGCTGTCCACGTCGGTCTGGGTGGGTGAGGCCAGCGGCGAGACCCCCCACATGAACGTCATCCTGCCGTCGACGGGCTGGTACAACCCGTCGGCCAAGATCGGCCCGCTGTACGGCGGTACCGCCGCCGCGCCCACGTGGCGCCGGTACATGGACCAGGCTGTGGTGGGTCTGCCGAAGACGGCCTTCCCCGCGCCCGACCCGAACCTCGTGGGCAAGAAGCCGGCTCCGCCGAAGCCGCCGAAGCCGGAGACCAAGGAGGGCGACTCCGACAGCGGAGGCTCTGCGGATTCGGGCGACACTAGTGGCGTCGGGGGCGACTCCGTTGGGACCGGGACCGGTACCGGCCCCGGCGGCGGCAACAAGGGGAATGACTGATCTGTATGGGGACGCTGGGTAACGTCGGCAAGGCTCTCGGGATCGCCGCGGGCGTCGCCGTCGCCGGGATCGCGTACGCGCACCTGGAGACCAAGCTGTTCCGCGTGCGACGGGTGACCCTGCCGGTGCTGCCCGCGGGGCAGCGTCCGATCCGGGTGCTCCACGTCTCCGACCTGCACCTCACGCCGAGCCAGCGCACCAAGCAGGCCTGGGTGCGGTCGCTGGCGGGGCTCGAGCCCGACCTCGTGATCAACACGGGCGACAACTTCGGGCATGAGCGGTCGCTGGCCCCGCTCCTCGATGTCCTCGGGCAGCTGATGGACATCCCTGGCGCGTTCGTCATGGGGTCGAACGACTACTACGCGCCGACGTTCAAGAACCCGGCCCGGTACCTCCTGCCGGACGCCCGGATGGAGCGCGAGGACAAGGTGCCGCTGCCCACGGATTCCCTCGCCAAGGCGTTCACCGACGCCGGCTGGGTGGACCTGGACAACAGCCGCGGCCTCGTCGAGCTGCGCGACGGCCGCACAGTCGGGCTGGTCGGCATGGACGACCCCCACATGGAGCGCGATCTCATGCCCGAGCCGGGACGCGTGCCGGGTGAGGAGCACGCGGTGCTGCGCCTCGGCGTCGTGCACGCGCCGTACAAGCGGGCGCTGAACCAGCTCAAGGACGACGGCGTCGACGCGATCATCGCGGGCCACACCCACGGCGGGCAGCTCTGCCTGCCGTTCTACGGGGCGCTCGTCACGAACTGCGACCTGGACCGCGGCCGCGCGTCCGGCCTGCACGGCTGGCCTGGCCCTCGGCCCGACCGCGAGGGCGGCGAACGTTCGACGTGGCTGCACGTCTCGGCGGGTGCCGGGACGTCCCGCTACGCGCAGGTCCGCTTCGCGTGCCGCCCGGAGGCAACGCTGATGACGCTGACGGCCCGGGTCGCGTAGTTGGTGCGCGCGATGCGTGTCATCGGCAAAAAGTCAGGTGATCGGCAGCCCGAGCTGCCGATCACCTGACTTTTTACCGACCTCAATCTGGGTCTCAGCGCGCCCGGCGTTCCAGACGGTCCAGGTCCAGCAGGACGACAGCGCGGCCCTCGCGGCGGACCCAGCCGCGGGTCGCGAAGTCGGCAAGGGCCTTGTTCACGGTCTCGCGCGAGGCGCCGACGAGCTGCGCCAGCTCCTCCTGCGTGAGGTCGTGCGCGACGCGGATGCCGTCGTCGTTCGGCTCGCCGAAGCGGGTCGACAGGTCGAGCAGCGCCTTGGCGACGCGGCCCGGGACGTCGGAGAACACGAGGTCCGCCAGCGTCTCGTTGGTGCGGCGGAGCCGGCGCGCCAGCGCGCCGAGCAGCTGGGTGGCGACACCGGGGTGGTCGGCGATCCACCGTACGAGCGAGTCGTGCCGCAGCTCGTAGACCACGGAGTCCGACACGGACGACGCCGAAGCAGTGCGGGGTCCCGGGTCGAACAGGGACAGCTCACCGAACATCTCGCCCGGGCCAAGGATCGACAGCAGGTTCTCGCGGCCATCGCTCGACCGGCGACCCAGCTTGATCTTGCCCTGCGCGATGACATAGAGCCGGTCACCCGGTTCGCCCTCGCGGAAGAGCACATCACCCCGGACCAGCTCCACGGGCACCATGGACTCGAAGAGCGCGCGCGTCTCCTCGCCTTCCATGTCCGCGAAGAGGGGGGCAGAGAGTACGACTTCGTCGTCCACCAGTGGTGTCCTCACGTGTCGGGGACTTTCGTCCATCAGTCTTTTCCACCTCTCAGTCTGCCTCAATGTCACGAGATTGCCGGGTCATCGGTGTCTCTCGCGGCGTCCGCGTGGCGTGCAGCACGATCTGATCGTCCGCCTCATGCGGGATGTCGGCAATGCTCTGGCGCGAAGTAGGACGCCCGTCCATAAATCCTAGGGGTGTCATCCGGGAGTACGGAACGGGCGTCCATGTTCCGTCAGGGAACCTCGCGCTGCTCCGGCCCCACGTACTCGCAGACCGGACGGATCAGCGCGTTGGCGGCGCGCTGCTCCATGACGTGGGCGGTCCAGCCCGTGATGCGGGAGGCCACGAACAGCGGCGTGAAGATGTTCGTGTCGAACCCCATCAGGTGGTACGCCGGGCCCGCCGGGTAGTCGAGGTTCGGCTTGATGTTCTTAGCGCTGCCCATGGCGTTCTCGAGGGTGTCGTACAGGTCGAGCACCTCGGTCTGCCCGAAGTGTTCGGCCAGGTCACCGAGCACGGCCCGCATGGTCGGCACGCGCGAGTCGCCGTGCTTGTAGACCCGGTGGCCGAACCCCATGATCTTCTTCTTGTTCGCCAGCGCGTCCTCGAGCCACGCCTCTGCCTTGTCGGCCGAGCCGATCTCCTCGAACGTTTCCTGCACCGCCTCGTTGGCGCCGCCGTGCAGCGGGCCCTTGAGGGCGCCGATGGCGCCCGTGACCGCCGAGTGCAGGTCGGCGAGCGTCGAGGTGATGACGCGCGCCGTGAACGTGGACGCGTTGAACGAGTGCTCCGCGTAGAGCACCATCGAGGCCTCGAAGGCCTGCACGACGGCGGGTTCCGCCTCCGTGCCGAACGTCATCCACAGGAAGTTCGCGGAGTAACCGAGGTCCTCGCGAGGGTGCACGAGCTCCTGGCCGTGCCGACGGCGCTGGTCCAGCGCGACGACGGCGGGCAGGACCGCCCACAGCCGCAGCGCCTTGGCGAGCTCCGCCTCGACCGAGGAGTCCTCGGCCTGCGGGTCATGAGCGCCCAGGATCGACACCGCGGTGCGGCACACGTCCATGGGGTGGCAGTCGGTGGGCAGCTCGAGGATCGCGTCACGCACGTTGTCCGGTAGCTCGCGGTGCACGCGCTCGGTCGCCGTCTGCTCGGTGAGCTGCGCGGGTGTCGGCAGCTCGCCGTGCCACAGCAGGTAGGCGACCTCCTCGAAGGTCTTCCTGGCGGCCAGCTCCTGCACGGGATAGCCCCGGTAGAGCAGCGAGTTGGTCTCGGGGTTGACCTTCGAGATCGCCGATGTGTCGGCGACGACGCCGGCCAGACCCTTGCGGATCTCCGTGGTCTCGGGCATGCGCACTCCTTTGTGTCGAGATTTGCGGGGTCTCGACAGGCTCGACCACCGGTGGTCGAGCCTGTCGAGACCGGGTCAGGGCTTGTAGGTGAAGACGTTCGAGTCGAAGTGGTTGTACGCCGCATAGTCGGTGAGCTCGTAGAGCCGCGCGCGGGTCTGCATCTCGGGCACCAGCGCGTCCTGGGTGCCCGACGCCGCGATCTGGTCCAGCGCCCGCTCGGCGGCGCCCATCGCGATGCGCAGCAGGGTGACGGGATAGATCACGAGCTGCGCCCCGGCGTCGTGCAGCTGCTTGGCGGTGAAGAGCTCGGACTTGCCGAACTCCGTCATGTTGGCGAGCACGGGGACGTCGAGGGCCGAGGCGACCGCCTCGAACTCCGCGAGGTCCTTCATCGCCTCGGGGAAGATCGCGTCGGCGCCGGCGTCGGCCAGGGCCTTGGCGCGGTCGATCGCGAGCCGCAGGCCGCGCTCGCCAGGCTCCGTGCCGCGCACGTCGGTGCGCGCCATGATGAGGAAGTCGGGGTCGCGGCGGCCGTCGACGGCGGCCCGGATGCGGCGGACGGCGTCGCCGAGCCCCACGACCTCCTTGCCGTCCAGGTGGCCGCACCGCTTGGGGTTGACCTGGTCCTCGATGTGGATGCCGGCCACGCCGGCGTCCTCCATGGTCTGGACCGTGCGGGCCACGTTCATGGGCTCGCCGAACCCGGTGTCGGCGTCGACCAGGGCGGGCAGGTCGGTGACCCGGGCGATCTGCCCGGCCCGGCCGGCCACCTCGGTCAGGGTGGTCAGACCGATGTCGGGCAGGCCGAGGTCCGCGGAGAGCACGGCGCCCGACACGTAGACGCCGTCGAACCCCTTGTCCTGGATCAGCTTGGCGCTGAGCGGGTTGAACGCGCCCGGGAGCCGCAGGATCTCCGGCCCGGCGAGGGCCTCGCGGAAGGCGCGGCGCTTGGCCGCGGCGGTGAGCTTCGAGTAGAGCATCAGGCCCGCCCCAGCTCGAAGAGGCCCGTCGGGGCCGGGACGGCGTCCAGGACGCCCGGCGCCGCGACGATCGTGAGCTCGCGGACCTCGGCCGGCGTGAGCTCGGGTAGGCGCTCGGCCAGGTCCAGGAAGCGCTCGATCTCGGCCTCCTCCAGGACGCCGTCGGCCAGCGTGCGGAACTTGGCGACGTAGTTCGCTCGGGCGAACGGGCGGGCGCCCAGCGGGTGGGCGTCGGCGACGGCGATCTCCCTGGTCACGACCTCGCCCGAGGCGAGGGTGATCTCGACGCGGCCGCCGAACGCCTTCTCGGCGGGGTCAGTCGAGTGGTAGCGGCGCGTCCACTGCGGGTCCTCGGTGGTGGTGACCTTGTGCCACAGCTCGACCGTGTCGGGGCGCTGGGCGCGCTCAGGAGCGTAGGAGTCCACGTGGTGCCAGCCGCCGTCCTGCAGCGCGACCGTGAAGATGTAGGGGACCGAGTGGTCGAGGGTCTCGCGCGACGCCGTCGGGTCGTACTTCTGCGGGTCGTTCGCGCCCGAGCCGATCACGTAGTGCGTGTGGTGGCTCGTGTGCAGCACGATGCTCCGGACGTTCGCCGGGTCCCGCAGCTCGGGGCGCTCGGTGCCCAGTGCGCGGGCCATGTCGATGATGGCCTGCGCCTGGTACTCCGCCGAGTGCTCCTTGGTGTACGTGTCGAGGATGCCGGTGCGCGGCTCGCCGAGCTCGGGCAGCACGACGTCGTAGGCGGCGTCCGGCCCGTCCAGGAGCCAGGCGACCACGCCGTCCTCACCCTCGTAGATGGGCTCGGGGGAGGTCTGGCCGCGCATCGCGCGGTCCACCGCCTCGATCGCGAGCTTGCCCGCGAACGCGGGGGCGTGCGCCTTCCACGTGGAGATCTGGCCCTTGCGGCTCTGCCGGGTGGCCGTGGTGGTGTGCAGGGCCTGGCCGATCGCCTGGAACACCGTCTCCGTGTCCAGCCCGAGCAGGGTGCCGATGCCGGCAGCCGCCGACGGGCCGAGGTGGGCCACGTGGTCGATCTTGTGCTTGTGCAGGCTGATCGTGCGGACCAGGTCCACCTGGATCTCGTAGCCGGTCACGATGCCGCGGACCAGGTCCCGCCCGGTGCGGCCGGCGTGCTGCGCCACGGCGAGGATCGGCGGGATGTTGTCGCCCGGGTGGGAGTACTCGGCGGCGAGGAACGTGTCGTGGAAGTCGAGCTCGCGCACGGCGACGCCGTTGGCCCACGCTGCCCACTCGGGGCTGCTCGTGGCCTCGGGGTCCAGGCCGAACACGGTGGACCCGGGCCGGTACGGGTGCGCGCGGGCCTGCGAGCGGGCGGCGACGGCGGGCCCGCGGGTGAGGCTGGCCGCTGCGACGGAGGCGTTGTCGATCACGCGGTTGATCACCATGTCGGTGACCTCGGCGGTGGGCTCGACGTCGTCCGTGGCGAGCTCCGCGAGCTTCCAGGCGAGCTGGTCGGTGCGCTTCAGCGGTTCGGCGGACGGGTAGACGCGCAGGTGGTGCGTGTACGGCATGGTGACTCTTCCTCGATTCACGTGGACCGTCGTGGGGTCCAAGGCCCTCGACCTTCTCATACTCCGCGTACTAGGTACACGAGCTCAACCCCGCGCCGGTTCCCGGCTCAGCTGTGGCGGCCAACCTATCGACCGGGTCTGACACCGGTATCCGGCCCGGCGACCGGATGTCAGTGGGGATCGTTAGTGTGGCGGCGTGACCTCAGTCAGCGAGAGCGAACCCAAGAAGGCCGCCAAGGATGCGCCGGAGAGCAAGCTGGCGCTCGTGCGCCGGGCGCGGCGGATCAACCGCGAGCTCGCGGAGACCTATCCGGACGCCCGGGCCGAGCTGGACTTCACGACGCCGCTGGAGCTGCTGATCGCGACGGTGCTGAGCGCGCAGACCACCGACGTCCGCGTCAACGCGACCACGCCCGAGCTGTTCGTGATGTACCCGGACGCCCAGGCGTACGCGGAGGCGAACCCGGACGAGCTCGAGGAGATCCTGCGGCCGCTCGGCTTCTTCCGGGCCAAGGCGAGGGCGGTGATCGGGCTCGGCAAGGCGCTCGTCGAGCGGTTCGACGGCGAGGTCCCCGGCCGGCTGAAGGACCTGGTGACCCTGCCGGGCGTCGGGCGCAAGACGGCGAACGTGGTGCTCGGTAACGCGTTCGGGGTCCCGGGGCTCACCGTGGACACGCACTTCGGGCGGGTGGCACGCCGGCTGGGCCTCACCACCGACGAGGACCCGGTGAAGGTCGAGGCCGAGGTGGGGGAGCTGTTTCCCAAGAAGGACTGGACCATGCTCAGCCACCACCTCGTGTGGCACGGGCGCCGGGTGTGTGTCTCCCGTAACCCGGCGTGCGGGGCCTGCAGCATCTCGCACCTGTGCCCGTCGTACGGGACGGGCGAGACCGACCCCGGCAAGGCGGCGAAGCTGGTGCGCCCGGCGCCGGACCGCTCACCGTCTGCAGGCCTACCCCTCGTCCCGCCGAAGTAGGGCGCCCTACCTCGGTACTGGGGCTACGCGGGTGAGCCAGTTCAGCAGGATCTCGTTGACCCGGTCCGGGGCCTCCTCCGGGAGGAAGTGCCCCGCGCCCGGGATCAGCTCGTAGCGCAGGTCCGGCGCGAGCGCTACGGCGTCGAGGTCGGCGCGCTCGGAGCGCACGAACCCGTCACGCCCGCCCTGCAGCTGCAGGACGGGCATCTCGAGCGGACGGCGCAGCGCGGTGCCGAAGCGGCGTCCGTCCATCCGGGGTGTGGACCGCACGGCCCAGCGCAGCGCCTCGGCGGCGGAGTGCGCGGCGAACGGGATGCGCATGACGCTCCGGTACAGCTTCACGACGTCGTCGGGCAGCGGGGTGGCGGCGCCGAGCGCGAGGGTGCGCTCCACGAGGTCGCCCCGGGCCAGCGCGCGTTCCGGCAGCGTCGGGACCTGCAGGTACGCCAGCTCGCGCAGGGCCGCCGTCGTGAAGGCGGCCCGGCTGCGGAGGCGCACCCGGGCGGGGTGCGGGCTCGCCAGGACGGCGACGGCCGCCGTCGTGCCGGGGTGCAGGGCCGCCATGGCCCAGGCGAGCGTGCCGCCCGTGCCGTGCCCCACGACTACCGCGCGTTCGCGCCCGAGAGAGCGCACGACACCCGCGACGTCCGCCGCCCGGGCCGGCACCGCGTAGCCCGACGGCGGCTTGTCCGACCCGCCGACGCCGCGCACGTCCATCGCGGCGACGCGGTAGCCGGCGTCGGCGAGCGCGGGGATCTGCGCGCGCCACGCCCACCAGAACTGGGGGTAGCCGTGCAGCAGGAGCACCAGGGGAGCTGAGCGGTTCTCAGGGCCGGCGACCGCCACGTGAAAGCGGGAACCGCCGGACGCGACGAACTCGTGCTGCCACGGCCCGTCGACCAGGGCGCACGTGTAGTCGCTGGTGGCTGCCGTGCGTACGGCCGGTCTGGCCGAGAGTGCGGTCACAGACAAGAACCTACGCGCTCCGTGCCGGGTCCGCGCGGCGCTCTGCGCTCGGCGCGCGCCCGTCAGTGGCCCGTCTGCGCGACCCGCTTCCCCGCAGGTCCCGCGTTGGGGTCGTCCGTGGTGTTCGGGTCCGACGCCGGGGCGGTGGCCGCCGAGGCGTCGACGGACACGCTCGGCAGGCCGGCCGACACCGGAGCCGCCGGGGGTGCGGGAGGCTCCTCGACCGGACGCTCCTTGGGCGGGTCGAACCGGTAGCCGACGTTGCGCACGGTGCCGATGAGCTGCTCGTGCTCCGGGCCCAGCTTGGCCCGCAGCCGCCGCACGTGGACGTCCACGGTGCGGGTGCCGCCGTAGTAGTCGTAGCCCCAGACCTCCTGCAGCAGCTGGGCGCGGGTGAACACGCGGCCCGGGTGCTGCACGAGGTACTTGAGGAGCTCGAACTCCTTGTAGGTGAGGTCGATCGGCCGGCCACGGAGCCGGGCGGTGTACCCGCCGGCGTCGATGGCGAGCTCGCCCGCGGAGATCTCCTGCTGGGACTCCTCGGCGGGGCCGCGCGCCGAGCGCTCCACCACCAGGCGGAGCCGGGCCTCGACCTCGGCCGGCGAGGCGGACTCCAGCAGCAGGTCGTCAGCGCCCCACTCGTGGGTGACGACAGTGAGGCCGCCCTCCGTGAGGATCAGCACGAGCGGCACCGTGAGACCCGTCGCGTGCAGCAGGCGGCACGTGGTGCGGGCGGCGACCAGGTCGCGGCGGGCGTCCAGCAGGACGACGTCCGCATCGGGGGCATCGACGAGCGCCGAGGGCTCCATCGGGAGCACCCGCACCCGGTGGGACAGCAGCCCCAGTGCGGGCAGCACCTCGGCCGACCCGCCGGTGGCGGGTGTGAGGATCAACAGCTCTGCCATTGACGCACCTCCTCTCGGAACCGGCGTCTTGCAACCGTCCCTGGCTCGGGTCTCGCTGTCGCGAGACGTCCCGTCGCGTCCAACTGGCTCTGCGGAAGTCTGCCCTGTTGCTTGTTGCGTGCATGTTACACGCCCTTTTCCTGGACACCACCATGCTGCTCAGGACCCGTGACGCTCACATGACGCGAGTGTTGCCCGTCTCTCTCCTGCCTCGAATTCTGCCGCTGAGCCCCTGCGATTGAAGGAACCCGCGCAGACTCTGGAAAACTCTGGGTCGTGTCCGTCTCCAGCCGTGCCGTGACGACCGCTGCGCTCGCAGCCCTCGTCGCCGCCGCGTCCTACGTCCAGCCCCGGCCGTTGCCCCTCGTGGCGGCGGTCGTGGTCCTGGTGGTTCTCGTCGCGCTGGGCTGGCCGTCGCTGCTGCGGCTCCCCGCGCCGGGAAGCACGCGCGTGGTCGTGGCGCTCTGTGGCGTCGGCGGTGCTGTCGCCACCTACTTCACCCAGGGCGAGCCGGTGCTGCGGAACCTGCCGACGGTCCTGGCCGGCGCGGTGGTGCTCGCGTTCATCGCGCAGATGCTGCGCCGAGACGGGCGGCCTCAGCTCACCGAGTCCGTGTCGGGGACGGTCGCGGGGGTCGTCGCCGCCATCGCCACCTCCGGCTGGATCGCGGCCGCCCGGTCCGACGCCGGGGCCGCGCTCGTCGTGACGAGCGCAGTGGCGCTGGCCGTCGCGGCGGCGGTGTCCGCGCTGCCGGTGCGCGGCTGGGTGGCGCTGGGCATCTCCGCGGTCGCCGCCGTCGTGGTGGGCGGTGCGGCCGGGACGCTCCTGCCGAACATCGACACAGTGAGCGGCCTGTGGTGCGGCCTCGTCTCGGGCGTCGTGGTGGGTGCGCTGCACCTGCTGCTGGAACGGCTGCCGGCCCACGGTGCACGGCTGGCCGGACTCGCGGCGAGCGCGCTGCCCGTGGCGGTGTGCGGCATCTTCGTGTTCGTCGTGGGCCGCATGGTCATCCTCTGAGGCGCCCACGACGCCGTCGGGCCCCGTCAGGACTGACGGATCATCTCGCCGGCGATCTCGATCCGGACCTTCTTGGCGACCAGCACGCCGCCCGCCTCGAGCGCGACGTTCCAGAGCAGGCCCCACTCCTCGCGGTCGATGTCGCAGCTGCCGTGGAAGCCGAAGATGTCCTGGCCGTAGGGGTCGTGGCCCACGCCGCCGAACTCGCACTCGAGCGTGACCGGGCGCGTGACGCCGCGCACCGTGAGCAGGCCGTCCATGACGAACTTCGTGAACGAGCCGTCGGGCTGCTGCGGGTCGTGCGGACGCCGCCCCGCGGTGCCGGCCTTGAGCCGGGCCCACGAGAAGATGGGGTCGATCTGCGTCTGCATGCGGAAGCCCGTGCTGCGGAACTCGATGGTGGGGTGGTTCTCGGCGTCGAGGAAGTCCGGGCCGGACAGGTGGGTGTCGCGGTCCGCCACGTGCGTGTCGATGGACGCCGTCTGGATGGTGCAGGTCACCCGCGACAGGAGAGGGTCCTCGCCGACGACGACCGTGGCCTCGCCCTCGGCGAACTCGCCGCGCACCGGGCTGACCATCATGTGCATGGCGAGGAAGCCGAGCCGCTTGTGGTTCTGGTCGAGTGTGTAGATACCGGCGGCCGGAATGGTGATCCCATTCCAGGTGCGAGTTGGCAAAACTTCCATCTTAGCAATTTCTCCCATATATGCGGATGCATCAACGCTACCACCGGGATGGCATCACGTTGGTGGACATTTCGGCACGAGAAATACTGCTCTGGCTGGTGGTCCTGTCAAGGAATTCACCCGTTCGGGTGAGCGAGGAAGCTGGGCGTCCGCAGTGTGACGGGCGTCATTGCAGGTGAGGACTTGTCTGGACGAGCAACTCACGGCATCGTGGGTCAAATGTTGGGACAGGTCATAGCGCTGGTAGTGCTCGTGCTGGGTACAGCCGCGCTCGGAGTGTGGTGGTCAGCACGTCAGGGTGCTGTGCGCGCACCCCGGGAAACCCCGGCCGGAATCGACTGGTCGGCGTCGGGGATCGCACTCGCGGACCGGGTGACGTTCGTGCAGTTCTCGGCCGAGGTGTGCGCCGCGTGCCGGTCCACGTCCCGCGTCCTCGGGGGCCTCACCGGGTCGAGCCCCGACGTCGGTCACCGTGAGCTGCTCGTGGACGATCATCTCGACCTCGTCCGCACCCTGGGCGTGCTGCGCACCCCCACGGTGCTCGTGGTCGACGGCGGCGGGCGCGAGGTGGCCCGCATGAGCGGCGTCGTCTCCGACACCCAGGCACGTCAAGCACTGAACCGGGTCTCCACTGCGGTGGCCGAAGCAGACGGGGAAGGACAGTCATGAGTGTGAGCAAGGGGATCGACCCGCGCGGACCGCGCGTCGGGGCGAGCATCACGGCGGTGCTGCTGGCGGCCGTGGTGCTGCTCGGCCCGAGCCCGGCCGGCCTGTGGCTGCTGACGTTCGTCATGCTGAGCTTCCTGCTCGGCACGCTGCGCGGTGCCGAGGGCTCGTGGCAGGGCCTGCTGTTCAAGAAGTTCGTGCGCCCGCGCCTCGGCCCGCCCGCGGAGATGGAGGACCGGCGGCCGCCGCGCTTCGCGCAGGGCGTCGGCCTGTTCGTCACCGCGGTGGGCGTGATCCTCGGCTTCTTCGGGGTGCTCCCTGCGGTGCCGATCGCGGCTGCCGTGGCCTTCGTCGCCGCGGCGCTGAACGCCGTCGTCGGCCTGTGCCTCGGGTGCGAGCTCTACCTGCTGATGCGCCGGTCGGGCCTGGTCCGAGCCTGAGCGGACGGCGTACTGGTCAGTAGACCAGAGCCTGGGCGCCGTCGCGGAGGATCTCCTCCGTGAACAGAGCCGAGCCCGCTATGCGGATGCCGGGCAGCACGTCCGCCTCGGTGATGTCGCGGCGCGCGGCGCACTGGGTGCAGAGCGTGACGGTCCCGGCGGCCAGGATGACGTCGAGCAGGTCGGGCAGCGGCGTCGCGTGCTCGAGCGCGAGGTCCGCCGCCCGGCCGGGCAGCGCGAACCAGGCCGACTCCCCGGTGAGCCAGAGGCTCACCTCGGCCCCGGACGCCACCGCGGCCGCGGCGACGGTGAATGCCTGGTTGGTGGCCTCGGGCCGGTCCAGGCCTGCAGTGGTCTTGATCACGAGCTGGCGCATGCCGCTGACTGTATGCCGTCGACCGTTAGGATCGGCAGCATGTCGATCCATGCCCTTGAGCTCATCTTCACCGGCCTCATCGTGGCGGTAGCCGTCGCTGTCGCCTGGTTCGCCGGCTACGTCGTCTACAAGCTGTACACCGGCCAGCGCTGATGGCGTTCACCTTCCCTGACGGCCTCTCGCCCGAGGTGTACCCGCTGGCCTGGCTGGTCGGCCGATGGCGTGGTGAGGGTGTGATCGAGTACCCGAGCATCGGCAAGAAGACGTTCGTGCAGGACCTGGTCTTCGACCACGACGGCGGCCCGTACCTCCGGTTCGAGTCGACGCTGCGCGTGCTCGACGGCGCCGTCCCGGACAAGCTGCCCGGTCCCGGCGAGTGGCCGGCCCCCGTGCCGGACCCGACCGAGTCCGACGTCGTCGCTCCGGAACCCGCTGAGCCCGCCCACATCGCGGCGGCCGCAACCGTCTGGTCCACGGAGACCGGCTACTGGCGCGTGTCCACGGACCGGCCCGACGGGCTCGAGGACGACAAGCACGCGCTCGAGGTGCTCGTGGCCGACGCCTCCGGGCGCATCGCGGTCTACGTCGGCGCCGCGGGCAACGGACGTATCGACCTGGCGTCGGACGCGATAGCGCGGACATCGACGGCGGCCGAGGTGCGTGCGTCGAAGCGGCTGTACGGGCTGGTCCAGGGCCGCCTGCTGTGGGTCGAGGAGCTCGCCGCGTTCGGCGAGCCGCTGCGCTCGTACGCGTCGGCGGAGCTGGACCGGCAGTGAGTATCGCGGGCGGGAATGCCTCGTCCGTTCACGACGCTGCACCTGAGGTGAGCATGGATTACGAGAGCCCCCTGTTGAGCCGGCACGGCGCGGTCGCCGCCTCTGGTCCCGACGCCGGCGTCGCCTGGCACTACGGCGACCCGACGGCCGAGCAGCGCGCGCTGTCGCGCGGCGGCGCCGTGGTCGACCAGTCGCACCTGGGGATCGTCAAGGTCGCCGGGCCGGACCGGCTGAGCTGGCTGCACTCGATCACCTCCCAGCAGCTCGAAGGCCTGGCGCCCCGGGTCAGCACGGAGCTGCTCGTCCTGTCGCCGCAGGGCCACATCGAGCACGCGGCCGGCGTCGTGGACGACGGCGAGGCCACCTGGCTGATCACCGAGCGCGCGTCGGCGCCCGGCCTGGCCGGCTGGCTCGACCGCATGAAGTTCATGCTCCGCGTCGAGATCACCGACGCCACTGACGAGTGGGCCGCCATCGGCGAGCCCGTCGCCGCCGACGGCATCGAGGGCGAGCCGGTGACCTGGCACGACACCTGGCCGAACGTCGTCGGCGGGGGCACCCGGTACGGGCCGCCCGAGTCCGAGCACCCGGGTTCCGCGCGCCCGTGGCGCCTCGTCCTGGTGCCCCGTGCGGACCTGGATGCCGAGGTCGCGGCGCGCGAGGCCGCCGGCTGGCCGCTCGCCGGCACCTGGGCCACCGAGGCCCTCCGCGTCGAGGCGTGGCGCCCGCGGTACGCGCGCGAGGTCGACGAGCGCACGATCCCGCACGAGCTGGACTGGCTGCGCACCGCCGTCCACATCAACAAGGGCTGCTACCGCGGCCAGGAGACCGTCGCGCGCGTGCACAACCTCGGCCGGCCGCCGCGCCGGCTCGTGATGCTGCACCTCGACGGCTCGCAGCACCTCCTCCCCGAGCCGGGCGCGGAGGTGCGCCTCCCGGCGTCGGACGGCGGCGCGGGCAAGGTCGTCGGGATGCTCACCTCGATGGCCCGCCACCACGAGCTGGGGCCGATCGGCCTCGCCGTGCTCAAGCGCAGCGTCCCCGAGGAGGCGGAGCTGCTGGTCTCCGGCGAGATCTCGGGGCAGGGCATCGAGGTGACGGCGGCCCAGGAGGTGGTGGTCCCGGGCGACGGCGTATCGGTCGACCGCCCGGAGTCCCACGGCCCCCTCACGAGAGGCCTGCGCGGCCCCACCAGCCTGATCTGACCCAGTCGACCCCGTTGAGTGCGGGCTATTTGCGCTTCTGGCACACCGAAGAGCGCAAATAGCCCGCACTCAACTGATGGTGGGTGGGTGCGAGGATGCACCCGTGACCTCACTGCCCGGCTCGGCCGACGAGATGTGGCGCCAGGCCATGCGCACGCTCATGCTGCGCACCCGGTTGCGACAGGGCTGGACGCGCGCGCGAGCGGGCCTGATCCCCATCGCCCAGGCATCGCTCGCCGCCGGCGCCGCCTACCTCGTCGCGCGCTACCTGCTGGGGCACGAGCAGCCCTTCTTCGCGCCGGTCGCGGCCTGGGTCCTCCTCGGCTTCTCCGCGCAGCGGGACGTCCGCCGGGTGTCCGAGCTGGCCGTGGGGGTAGCCGTCGGCGTCGCCATGGGCGACCTGATCGTGCACCTCATCGGATCAGGCTGGTGGCAGCTCTCCCTCGTGCTGTTCATCTCCGCGATCGCCGCCCGGTTCATCGACCGCGGCGCCCTCCTCGTCACGCAGGCGGGGGTGCAGGCGATCATCGTGGTCGGCCTGCCCTCGGTCTCCGGCGGGCCGCTCGGGCGCTGGACCGACGCCCTGGTCGGCGGCGCCGTCGCCCTCCTCGTCGCGCTGCTCACGCCCGGCGACACCCGACGCCGTCCGCGCGCCCTCGCCGAGCGGGCCGTGACCGAGCTCGCCGAGACCCTGGAGACGCTCGCCCGCGGCCTGCGCTCGCGCGACATCGACGACGTCCAGGCCGCCCTCGTGCGCGGCCGGGCCTCCGAGCCCGTGCTCGCCGAGTGGCAGGAGGCGGCCCGGGACGCCCGCGAGCTCGCGCGGATCTCCGTAGGGCGGGTGTACCGCGGGGAGCTCGCCCGGCTGGAGGGACAGGCGGTACTGGTGGACCGGACCATGCGGTCGGTGCGGGTGCTGGCCCGCCGCGTGCTTCCCGTGCTCGAGGGCGAGCACGACGTGCAGCCGGTCGCCGGGCTCGTCGAGGGTTTCGCGACGGGTGCGCGGCAGCTCGCCTCCGACGTCGGATCGGGGGCGGACGGCGCCCGCGGACGCGAGGCGCTGACCACCGTGGCGGCCCGCGTGGACCCGCGGACCGTCGGGGAGGGCGACTGGCAGGTGCAGTCGCTGGTCATGCTGCTGCGCTCGCCGGTCGTCGACGCGCTGGAGGCCGCGGGCGCCTCCCCGGGCGAGGCGCGCGCCGCGCTGCCGGAGCTGTAGCCGGGTCCCGCGCTGCCGGCGCTGTAGCCGGGCGCGTCCCGCGCTGACTCAGGTTCAACAGGTCGCCGGCGACCATTGCTGAGCTCTTTCTGGTTCTCCCGGGCCTGTTGAACCAAGGTCAGGAGTCTGGACTTGTTGTCATCAGGTAGTTGATCAGATACAGTACCTGCTGTGATGCAGAAAGCGAGCGGTTCGACGTCGGACGGCGGGGCGGACGCCTTCGCCGCCGACCTCCTGCGCGGCCACACGGACACGATCGTGCTCGGCGTGCTGCGGCGCCGGGACCGCTACGGGTTCGAGATCTACAAGGCGATCCGCGACGCGACCGGCGGCGACTACGAGATCAAGGAGGCCACGCTCTACGCGGCCTACCGGCGGCTCGTGAAGGACGGGCTGGTCGAGGCCTACTGGGGCGACGAGTCCCAGGGCGGACGCCGCAAGTACTACCGCATCACCGATGCGGGCCGGGCCGTGTACCGGCGCAACGTGGACGCGTGGGTGGTCACGCGGCGCACCATCGACTCCCTCCTCGACCTGAAAGGCGAAAGCCGATGAGTGACAACACCGTGCACCGGCTCCTCGACGAGGCGTTCGCCGACGTCGAGATGACGCCGGAGACCCAGGACCTCAAGGAGGAGATCCGGGCGAACCTGCTGGACCGCGTCAGCGAGCTGACAGCGTCGGGCGTCGCGCCCGGCGAGGCCGCCCGGCGGGCGGTGGACGAGCTGGGCGACGTGCGCGAGCTGCTCGGAACGGGCGCGACGACGGACGCGGGCGCTGAACTCGGCTCGGGCGTCCCTGAGCACGGCCCGGCCCGCCGCGAGACGCTCGCCGAGCTGGCGCACCGGAATCACGTGACGCCATCACCGCGCTACGTGGCCGGAGTCGTCGGCGCGTCGCTGATCATACTGCTGGCCGTGGCTGGTGCGGCCGCGCTGCTTGTCGGTGTGCTGCGGCGGGAGGTGGAGCCCGAGGTGATCTGGGGTGTCCCGGTCCTGATGGCCATCGCCGGGCCGGCCACCGGGTGGATCGTCGCGTCGTCGCTGGCGCGCGAGACCTCGACCAACTACGCCCTCCCGCGGCGGCGGGCGGCCGCGTACGGCGTCGCCGCGGCGCTCGTCGTGATCGGCCTGATGCTCGGCGGGTACCTGTACCTCATGACCGGGCGGCTGGCGGGCGTCGTGATCGGCGGCGCGGTGTGGGTCCTGCTCGGGCTCGCCTACCTCGTCTACCTCCTGACCACGCAGACGAACCGTAAGAAGCCGTGGGTGCTGCAGGCCGACGCCGCACTCCAGGCGACCAACCGCTTCGAGGAGGACCCGGCCGCCGCCGCCCGGTTCGGCATCTACGCGCTGGTGATCTGGACGCTCTCCGGCCTCGCCTGCCTGATCGTCGGCCTTGCTGTCGGCTGGCTGTGGGCGGGTGTTCCGGCGGCTGTCGGCTTCGTCGTCTTCATGCTCGTGCTCGCCCGCATGCTGTTCGGCCAGCAGAGCAAGAACTGAACTTCCGACGTCGACGGCTGCCACCGCCGACGTCGGGCAAGAAAAGGCCCCCGGGCGACTGCCATCGCCCGGGGACCGCAATCCGAGCCCGGTGCGTGACCGGACGCGAGACGCACTCCCAGCCTACGGGTGCGCGCGGGGCTCCCCACCGAGGGAGAAACATGTCCAGAGACTCTATTTCCCAAGACAAGGGGCCCGCGATCGAGGTCGCCGGCCTGACCAAGACCTATCGCTCGCGCGGCCGCGAGGTCCGCGCGCTCGCCGGCATCGACCTACGGGTCGAGCCCGGCACCGTCCTGGGCCTGCTCGGCCCCAACGGGGCAGGCAAGTCCACCACCGTCAAGATCCTGGCCACGCTGTCCGCACCCGACGCCGGCACGGCGCGCGTCGCGGGGTGCGACGTCGTCCGCGACGCGGCGGCCGTGCGCCGGGCCATCGGCTACGTGGCCCAGAAGCCGGTCTGCGACCCGATGGACACCGGCCACGAGAACCTGGTGCTGGCCGGCCGGATCCAGGGCCTGTCCCGCCGCGCGGCGGGGGACCGGGCCAGCCACCGAGCTGCTGGCCCGGTTCGGGCTGACGGAGGCCGCCGGCCGCCTGGTCCGCACCTACTCGGGCGGCATGGCGCGCAAGCTGGACGTCGCCGTCGGGCTGGTCCACCGGCCGCAGGTGCTGTTCCTCGACGAGCCGACCACCGGCCTCGACCCCGAGGCGCGCACCGAGCTGTGGGCCGAGATCGAGGCCATGGCGCGCCACGAGCGCATGACGGTGCTGCTCACGACCCACTACCTGGACGAAGCCGACCGGCTCTCGGACCAGGTGGTCATCGTCGACGAGGGCCGCGTGGTCACCAGAGGCACGCCCGACGAGCTCAAGGACCGGCTCCAGAGCGACGGCGCGACCCGGCCGAGCCTGGACGACGTGTACCTGCACCACACCGGCCGCGTGTTCGACGAGCGGGGGGTGGCGGCATGAGCGCCGTCGTGCATGCCGGGCTGCTCTTCGGGCGGGCCTACCGGGGGACGATCCGGATCCCCGTGTTCGCGGTGATGAACCTCGTCCAGCCGATGATCTGGCTGCTGCTGTTCGGGCAGCTCTTCCGTCGTGTCGTCGAGATCCCGGGGTTCGCCGCGCCCGGCGACACCTACCTGGAGTTCATCGCGCCGGGCGTGGTCATGATGACCGCGATGTTCGGCGCGGCGTGGGCCGGCACGTCGTTCATCCAGGACATGGACCGCGGGGTGATGGACCGGCTGCTCGCCTCGCCGGCCAGCCGCGCCGCCATGCAGGTCGCGACCATGGTCTGGTACGCGGCCGTGGCCCTGGTGCAGGGGCTGGTGGTGCTCGGCGTCGCCTGGCTGTGCGGCGCGCGGTTCGACGGCGGCCCGCTCGGCATCCTGGTCCTCCTGCTCGCCGCGGTGCTGCTCACCTGCCTGTTCGCGGCGATGTCGAACGCGTTCGCGCTGCTGGCGCGGTCGCAGGAGGCCCGTGATCGGGCTGTCGCAGCTCATCGTGCTGCCGCTGATGTTCCTGTCGTCGGCGGTGATGGACACGCGGCTGTCGGCCGGCTGGGTCGAGACCGCCGCCCGGTTCAACCCGTTCGACTGGGCGGTGGTGGCCGGCCGCGAGGCGCTCTCCGGCTCGGCCGACTGGGCCCTGGTGGGCGGCCGGCTCGGCCTGCTCGCCGCGGCGGTGCTGATCATGACGTGGCTGGCCACTGGCGCTTTCCGGGCCTACCGCGCGTCCGTCTGACCCGCACGGCGGCGGGGCGGACGGCATTCCGCCCCGCCGTCGGACCAGGGACTTCGCCCGCTCTGTTGCCGTAGGCTCGTCCCGTGTTCGGAGCTCTCCAACAGTTCGTGTTCATCGGGCTGGGCCTCATCGTCTTCGCGGTCCAGGTCGTCGCCCTGGTCGACGCGGCCCGCCGCCCTGCCCACGCCTACAAGTCCGAGGGCAAGCTCTCGAAGCCGATATGGCTCGCGATCCTCGGTGCCGCGGCCGTCTTCGGCCTGCTCGGGCTGCCGCCGAGCTACTTCACGGCCGACTCCTTCCTCAACGTGATCGCGGTGGTCCCGGCCATCATCTACTGGGCGGACGTGCGTCCCCGCCTGCAGCCGTACGGCACGGGCAACAAGCCGCGCGGCCCGCAGGGCGGATGGTGACGGCCAACATGGCGTCCGGCCGGGTGGGGGCGACGATGGCCCGGACCGGCAGCCCGGGGTCGGGCAGCGTGCTCGACGACGCCGCGCCGCTGGCCGAGGTGATCCGCGGCGACCTCGTGGAGTCGGTGCACCTGGGGCACCTCGTGGTGCTCGACCCCTCCGGCCGGCCGGTCGTCCAGGTGGGCAACCCGACCACGCCGGTCTGGCCGCGGTCGTCGCTCAAGCCGGTGCAGCTCGTGGCGATGCTGCGCGCCGGGCTGGAGCTGCCGGACCGCCTGCTCGCGCTCGCCTCAGCGAGCCACAACGGCGAGGCCTTCCACCTGGAGGGAGTGCTGCAGATCCTCGGCTCCGTGGGGCTCGGCCCCGGCGCGCTGCAGAACGCGCCCGACCTGCCGATCTACCCGCCCGCCGCGCTCGAGTGGCACATGGCGCCGCTGGCCGGCGGCCCGGGCCCGGCGTCGCTGGCCCAGAACTGCTCGGGCAAGCACGCGGCGATGCTCGCCACCTGCCTCACGCAGGGCTGGGACATCCAGACCTACCTGTCGCCCGAGCACCCGCTGCAGCGGGCCGTCCGCGCCACCGTCCTGGAGATGACCGGCGACGCCGAGGTGGTCATGCGCACCACCGTCGACGGCTGCGGCGCGCCCCTGTTCTCCACGACGCTGCTGGGCCTGGCGCGCGCGTTCTCGATCCTGGGCGCCGCGCCCACGGTCGACGTCCGCTCGCACGAGGCGCGCGCCGCCCGCGCGATCTCCGCGCACCCCGACATGGTGGGCGGCACCGGCCGCGACGTCACGCTCGCGATGCAGGCCGTGCCGGGCCTGGTCGCCAAGGACGGCGCCGAGGGCGTCTACGCCGCCGGCCTGCCCGACGGCTCCGCCATCGCGTTCAAGGTGCTCGACGGCTCGGCCCGGGCCCGCCCGGCCATCCTCGCCGCCGCCCTGCGCGCGGCCGGCGCGGCGGGCCTGCCGGGCGTGTACCCGGGCGGGCTGGACGGGCTGGGCCGCATGCCGGTGCTCGGCGGCGGGCGACCGGTCGGGGAGGTCCGGGCGGTCTTCGCCGACGGCTACCCCGAGGGCCGCCGATGAGGGCCGTGCTCCAGCGCGTCACCCGCGCGTCGGTGGTGGTCGACGGCGAGGTGGTCGGCGCCATCGACAAGCCCGGCATCCTGGCGCTGGTCGGCGTGACGCACGACGACGGCGCGGCCCAGGTCGAGACGATCGCCCGCAAGATCGCCGACCTGCGGATCCTGCACGACGAGAAGTCCGTGGCCGACGTCGGCGCGCCGGTGCTCGTCGTCAGCCAGTTCACGCTCTACGGCGACGCCCGCAAGGGGCGCCGCCCGACGTGGAACCAGGCGGCGCCGGGCCCGGTCGCCGAGCCGCTGGTGGACGCCGTCGTCGCCGCGCTCCGCGAGCGCGGGCTGACCGTCGAGACCGGGCGGTTCGGCGCCGACATGCGGGTGGAGCTCGTCAACGACGGCCCGGTGACGATCCTGCTCGAGGCGTGAGCCCGCGCCCGCCGGGCCGTCCGCCGGCTCAGCCGCGCAGCGCCAGCACCGCCAGCTCCGTGCGGGAGCGCACCCCGAGCTTGCGGAAGACCCGCCCCAGGTGCACCTCCACGGTGCGTACCGACACATAGAGGCTCGCGGCCACCTGCCGGTTGGTCCGGCCCTGCACCACCAGCCGCGCCACGTCGAGCTCCCGTTCGGTGAGCAGGCCGTTCCACTGCCCGCAGAGCTCCTCCTGCCCGACGGCGGGGTCTCCCGCCGTCTCGCCCTGCGCTTCGGCGGGACCGGTGGACGAGCCCGCGGCCTCGGTGGTCGAGCCTGTCGAGACCCGGCCGCCGGGTACGAAGCCCGACGCCTGCAGGGCGCGCTCGGCGATGTGCTCCCACGCCTTGGCGCCGGACTCCTCGAACAGCTCGTGCGCGCCGAGCAGGTGGGCGGCGGCGTCGCCGGGCAGGCCGAGGCGCGCGAATGCCCGGGCGGCAACCAGCTCGGTGAGGCCGCGCTCGAACGTGGAGCCCACGCGGAGCGACGCCTCCACGGCGCGCTCGCGCGCCCGGTTGACGCCGGAGGCGTCGGCGAGGGCGAGCTCGGCGCGAGCCAGGTCGAGCCGACGTCGGCGCACCGGGCCGCCCGAGATCCCGGCGCCGCCGGGCAGGCTGGTCCCCGCGGACCCGTTCGCGGACCCGCCCCCGGACAGTGCGGAGCCGGCCGGGCCGCCAGGGTGGCCGCCCGTCGCCTCCGGGCCCACGGACGGCAGCACGCGCAGCCGCAGCCGTTCGTGCGTGCGGCGGGCCGCCCGGTCCTGGCCGGCGAGCACCAGCAGCTCCACCGGGTCGGGGGTGGGCAGCCAGAGCCGGCGCAGGTCGTCGCCGCCGCGCTCGGCGGCGAGACCCAGCAGGGTGGCGGCCTCGACCCAGCGGCCGTCGAACACTGCGGTCTGGGCCCGGTCGCCGAGCGTCGCCGCCCGCACGACGGGCGCCACCTGTCCCGGCACCGACGCCTCGAGTGCGGCGGTCGGCCGGCTCAGGTGCCCCTCCCGGACCAGGTCGAGGCGGCGCGCGAGCGCGATGCCGAGCCCGCCGAACGCGAGGGCCACGGGGAGGCGCTCGACGGCGTCGTCGAGCACGGACGCAGCCCCGGTGACGTCGCCGAGGCGCAGGGCCAGGTACGACTGCGCCACCCGGAGGTGCGCCTCCGCGAGCGGCGTCATGGCCTCGTCCGGGCCGTCGAACCACCAGCCGGGAGGTCGTGCGGGGGCGAGCTCCGCGACCTCGGACAGGATCGCCGCGGCGTCCCCGGGGGCGGCGTCGAGCAGGCGGATCGTCTTGCGCGCGGCGGCGATCGCCGCACGGTCGGGCCCGCTCGCGTCGCCGGGCAGTACGGCGTCGGGCCGGCCCTCGAGGAGGGAGAGCGCGATGCCGAGCGGCCGGGCGGCGTCGGGCGCGCCGCCCGCGGGCCCGACGTTGCCGGAGGGGTGGGTGGCGCGGCGGAGGTGCACGACGGCGTCGTGCACGTGCCCCGCCCACAGCGCGGCCCGGCCGGCCACGGCGAAGGCACGGGCCCGCACCGTGTCGGTGCCGTGGCTCGCAGCCTCGCGGGCCACCTCGTGCGCGCGGTGGACGTCGCCGCGCGCGAGGTGCTGCTCGGCGAGCTCGACCAGGCCGTCCGCGAGCAGAGGGTCGCCCGCGAGCGTGCTCAGGGCCGTGTGCCAGATGGCGATGAGCGGCTCGTCGGCCTTGCGGTGCACGTCGGCCAGGGCGACGTGGGCGGCGGTGCGGGTGGCGAGGTCGGCGTCCTCGTGCACGATCGAGCGGATGCGCGGATGGTGGAACCGGAACCGGCCGCCGACCAGGTGCAGGTGGCGCCCGGCGGGGCCGGCCATGAGGGTGTCGATGTCGATGCCCGACGCGGCGAGCAGCACCTCGGTGCGGTCCACCACGGCGACGGCGGCGACGAGCAGCACGCGGCGCGCGTCGTCGTCGAGGCCGAGCGGGCCTGCTGCCTCGCGGACAGCGCGCGCGGCGGGGAGCGGGTCCGGCATCAGCGCCGTCCCGAGGAGATGCTCTTCGTCGAGCATCCGGGCTGTCTGGTCCACACATCCAGGTTCGTCACCCACGACTCGGCTGAGCTCGCACGCGACGTGGGGTGCCACGGTGCGGTCACCGAGGGCGAGCGGAAAAACGACTTGCAGCGGCAGCGCGGTCATCGTCGAGCCTCCCGGATTCGTTCACGGTGCTCGCAAGTATGACCGTCAGAGGTTTCACCCGCATCAACTTCGGCCTGCGACTTTTGACCGGATCTGCAATATCGGCCGCACGACTACCTACGTAGGGGATTTCCCTCATTCCCCGGTTATGCGAGGTGTCCTTACTTTAGGGATGCCGGCCAACCGGGCCGCAGACGAGAGGGACGCACATGGGACCGACCTACGCTCCGCCGTCGGGCACGAGACGGCTCACCCGACGAATCCTCGCGGGAGCGGCCGCGCTCGCCGTGGCGGCCTCCGCCGTCGTTGCGGGGGCGAGCCTGTCCGAGGCTGCCCAGGCCAAGGACAAGCCCGCGAAGACCGCCACCCGCGACTCCGCGATCAACGGCTTCCGCAGCGTCGGCTACTTCACGCAATGGGGCGTGTACGGGCGTGGCTACCAGGTCAAGCAGGTCGACACGTCCGGCGTGGCCGACGAGCTGACCCACATCAACTACGCCTTCGCCAACATCCACCACCAGAACCTCGAGTGCTTCGAGGCCAACAAGGCGCAGGGCGAGGGCCCCACCGGGTCCGACGGCGCGGGCGACGCCTGGGCCGACTACGGCATGGGCTACACGGCCGCGAACTCGGTGTCGGGAGCCGCCGACGCCTGGGACCAGCCGCTGGCCGGCTCGTTCAACCAGCTCAAGCAGCTCAAGGCCAAGCACCCCGACCTCAAGGTCATGATGTCGATCGGCGGGTGGACCTGGTCCAAGAACTTCTCGCTCGCGGCCGCGACGGACGCCTCGCGCCAGAAGCTCGTGTCGAGCTGCATCAACATGTTCATCAAGGGCAACCTGCCGGTCATCGACGGCCGCGGCGGCGCCGGTGCCGCCGCAGGCGTCTTCGACGGGTTCGACATCGACTGGGAGTGGCCCGGCTCGCAGAACGGCAACGTGGGCAACCACGTCGACGAGGTGAACGACGCGCGCAACTTCAAGCTCCTGCTCGCCGAGTTCCGCAAGCAGCTCGATGCCCTCGGCGCGACGACGGGCAAGCACTACCAGCTCTCCGCGTTCCTGCCGGCGAACCCCGCCGACATCGAGGACGGCGGCTGGAACGACCCGCAGATCTTCCAGTCCCTCGACTTCGGCAACGTCCAGGGCTACGACCTGCACGGGGCCTGGGACCCCGCGCTGACCGGGCACCAGGGCAACCTCTACCACGACCCCGACGACCCGCGGGAGCCCGCGCGGCAGTTCAGCGCCGACCTCGCCGTGCAGTCGTACGTGGACGCCGGGATCGACCCGGCGCAGCTCGGCCTCGGCCTGGCGATGTACGGGCGTGGCTGGACCGGCGCGACGTCGTCCGAGCCGTGGGGGACCGCCACCGGTCCTGCGCCCGGGCAGTGGGAGGCGGGCATCAACGACTACGACGTCATCAAGAACGTCGGCACCGGGTACTACGACGCCGAGCTCGGGGCGGCCTGGCGGCACGACGGCAACACGTGGTGGTCGTACGACAACGCCCAGTCGATCACCACGAAGGCGAACTACATCCGGGCGCAGGGCCTGGGCGGGGCCATGTGGTGGGACCTGTCGGGCGACCGGTCCGGCACGCTGACCGGCGCCCTGCAGGGCGTGCTCGGCAGCGGGACGCCGGGTCCCGTGGAGGACGGCGGCTCGACCGACCCGACGGACCCGCCCACCGATCCGCCGACGGACCCGCCGACCGACCCGCCGGGTGACGCGTGCGCCTCGGCGGCCTGGAGCGCGTCGGCGGTCTACGTGGGCGGGAACACGGTGTCGCACGGCGGGCACGAGTGGCGCGCCAAGTGGTGGACGCAGGGCGAGACGCCCGCGCCCTCCGAATGGGGAGTCTGGCAAGACCTGGGCCTCTGCTGACGCGACCTTCCGGGGCCAGCCCTTGATGGAGGGGATGGCCCGTCGAGCGCCACCGGGAGTGGCT